>NZ_JACJPZ010000066.1:0-20707 GCF_014696335.1 Dolichospermum sp. FACHB-1250 | reverse complement strand
GCAAATTAGCTAAGTCAATTAGTGATGCTGGATGGTCAGTGGATTTTGGATTTACGATTTTGGATTTTGGATTGACTCCACCCTCAAGTGTGGAGCTTGGGGATTTTAGATTAACAATTTTGGATTAGTTCCGCCCTGAAATTGTAGGGGTCAACGGCCGTTGCCCCCTACTTGTACCGAAAATTCCCAATCTAAAATCTAAAATCTAAAATCTAAAATCTAAAATTTCTTGGTCATTGTTTACTCAATGGTTAGAATATTTTGGTAAAGTCTATGGTCGTGTAATTGTATCAGTTGCACCACAATATACTTCTCAAAATTGTTCTAATTGCGGAGAAATAGTTAGAAAATCCCTATCAGTTAGAAGTCATGT
Source organism: Dolichospermum sp. FACHB-1250 (assembly GCF_014696335.1). NCBI lineage: Bacteria > Bacillati > Cyanobacteriota > Cyanophyceae > Nostocales > Aphanizomenonaceae > Dolichospermum > Dolichospermum sp. FACHB-1250. The sequence continues at coordinate 20,334 of NZ_JACJPZ010000066.1, read as the reverse complement.
TTGTAAATGTGGTTGTGTTCTCGACCGTGACCACAATGCTGCAATTAACATTCTCACTAAAGCACTAAGACAAAGTGGCTATGATTTAAGTACCGTCGGGCGCACCGGAACTAATAACGCTTGTGGAGAGATTACCCTCTGCTGAGACTTGGTAACAAGTTTGAGTAAGGTTGCTCATTGAAACAAGAATCCCCGTCCCTCTATAGGCCGGGGAGCGTCAAAAATTAGACAATGGCAAAAGAAATTTTTCAGTTAACCAAAGCCAAATTCCATAATCTTCAGGATCGTGCAGAATATTAGATATTATCAAGAATATATAGCGTTGGAGTTGTCAATACAAGGTGTATCTCAATGGATTTATTGGAGTATCAAGTTAAAGAATGGTTTGGTAAAATCGGGATTCCTGTCCTACCATCCCAAAGAATAGATCATCCCACAGATTTAAAACGCTTAAAAATTCCTTACCCGATTGTGCTGAAATCCCAGGTACAAGGGGGGGAAAGAGAAAAAGCTGGTGGGGTGAGAATCGTAGAAACGACCATTGATGCCATAGCTGCGGCACAAAATATATTTAATCTACCAATTTGGGGACAATTCCCAGAAGTCTTATTGGCAGAATCAAAGTATGATGCTCAAGAGGAGTTTTATCTTGCTGTAGTTTTGGATACTGCGCTGTGTCGTCCCGTTTTATTGGGTTGTACAGAAGCAAATATTGACTGGGAAACAGCAGGAGAAAAATTCCAGCACGTGGTTGTTGAACAGGAATTTTCTGCATTTTACGCTCGACGACTGGCTTTGAAAATGGGTTTGCAGGGTACTTTGATGCAGTCTGTGAGCAACATTGTCGAGAAACTCTACCAGTTATTTATTCAGAAAGATTTGGACCTAGTAGAAATTAATCCTTTGGGTGTGAACTCAATGGGTCAGGTCATGGCTTTGAATGGTAAAATCAGGGTTAATGAGCGAGCTATTAACCGTCATCCCGAAATAGCTGACATGGCCGCAAAAATGGTTGGCCGTCGTCATGGTAGTCAAAAAAAGAACGACTTTTTAGGCAGTTGGGATAGCTTAGAAATGCCCGGTAAAATTGGTATCGTAGGTAACGGGAAAGGGTCTATATTCACAACATTGGATGCGGTTGTTTATGCAGGTGGTAAACCTGGTAAATGTGTCAACTTGCGTCACTCATTTATGAGTGATACTAAATCAACGACTTTTAGCGATCGCTTGATCAGTAGTTTGAAAACTTTGGCGGCAGATCAAAGTATTCAAGTTATTTTAATCAACTTTTTAGGAACTATTCCTCAACTTGACCAATTTCCCGAAATTATCAGTAAATTTCTGCAATTAGATAAAAGTGAAATCAGATCTGAGATGTCAATTGCTAATGGTAACAGTAACAAGGGTGAAAATCAGGTAAATTTACCCCGTTTAGTTCTGCGTTTAGTTGGTTCTCAATTTAATGATGTCAGAGAATATCTAGCCACATTTAAAAACACCAATCAATCACTGGTACTTGTGGAAAATTTAGATGAAGCAGTTAAGGAAGCAGTTCGTTTAGTGAAATTACCTGAGGATAAAAAGAGGAACAGGGAAGTAAAAGTTAAAACTTAAAAGTTAAAACTTAAAAGTTAAAACTTAAAAGTTAAAAATTAAAGCAATAATTCAGGTGATGGGATCCGGGGATGAAGGATTGTCATAGCTGATTACTTACAAGCTGATTACTTACAAATTGAATTACCTACCTACTGACAACTGACCACTAACAAATTATGAACTTAACACCAGAAAGTAAAGTTTTAATCCAGGGATTTTGTGAATTTATATCAGCAAATCATATTGCTCAAATGCAAGCTTATGGTACAAATTTGGTAGCTGGTGTCAATCCTGGACATGGTGGACAGCAAATATATAATCTACCAGTATTTGATTTAGTTGAGGAGGTTATTGCCAAATTTGGACAGATTGACACAACAATTATTTGTGTTCCACCGGATCAAGTTTTGGATGCAGCTTTAGAAGCAATAGCGTCTCATATCCCCCAAATTATTATTATCACTGCTGGTGTCCCACCTCTGGATATGGTGCAATTACTTAGGAAAACAGAAGCAGGTGAAACCCTAATTATCGGTCCAAATAGTCCGGGAATTATCGTTCCTGGGAAAATTCTGCTGGGTACTCACGAACGTGAATTTTATATCCCAGGTCCTGTGGGAATTGTCAGCCGTAGTAGTACCCTTACCTATGAAGTCGCTTGGGAGTTAACAAAGGTGGGTTTGGGACAGTCAATTAGTGTTAGTATTGGCAGTGATACTATTGTCGGTTCTTCATTTCTGCAATGGTTACAAATTCTCGATGAAGATGACACCACAGCAGCTATTGTTTTAATCGGTCAACCTGGAGGAGGAAGTGAAGAAGCAGCAGCAAAATATATTGCAGAAACAATTGATAAACCTGTAGTTGCTTATATTGCCGGTAGACACGCACCACCCACACAAAATTGGCAACAAACAGGAACTTTAGCCACTGTAATTGGACGTTCTGCTAATTTTGGCACGGTAGAAAGTAAATTGGCTGCTTTTAAGTCCTTAAAAATTCCTCTGGCCGATAGTCCGTCTCAAATTCCTGAATTACTGCAAAAGCTAATTTAACTAACATCTGCATATACTTAAAAAACTTGAGTCATAGATTTTACTTTTTCAGGACTAAGAAACTTCTGAAAAGCTTGGCGATCGCTTTTTGAGGAGAAATCACGAGATACTGAAAGAGTTGGTATTGCAATATCTATCTTCAGATAGATGACATCAGTTTTGTAAATGTTTTAGGACTTACGCACGAGTCACGGAATAGGGAATAACGAACCACAAAGGCACAGAGAACACAGAGAAATGAAAGTTTGAGGAATATTCTGCGTAAGTCCGCTATTTTTTCAATTATTTACTGTATAATTTCTATAGGTAGGTAAAGACAATAGAATTTACTTAGATCTTAATTCCCAAGCCATCAGGAATCAAGAATTTTGGCGATTTTAGAGGTATAAATCATGAAAATAGAACAGTTACAACCAGGAATCATTATTTGCGGGGATAAATTTCCTGAACCCGTAAAACTTTCATCATTTAAAATGATAGGGACTTCCAGGGTGAAAATAGAAGCTGTTGGGATTAATACTAATAAATATTATGATCCTGTTATTCCTATTCAAGAATTAATTGATCTCCAAGAACAAAAAGAAGCACAATTCCAATTTACAGGTAATTCTGAATCAGTATTTTTATATTTAGAGGGAACACGCATTCGCAATGCTTTTCAATTTGACCCCCTATATGGGATCAGTGCATCCCAAGTGGACCCATTACCCCATCAAATTGAGGCTATTTATCATTATATTCTTAAAAGTCCTAATATTCGTTTCTTATTAGCAGATGACCCCGGCGCTGGTAAAACTATTATGGGGGGATTATTGATTAAAGAATTAAAATATCGAGGTTTAGTAAATAGGGTATTAATTGTTGTTCCTGGTCACTTAAAAAATCAATGGCTACGAGAAATGAAAGATCGGTTTTCTGAAAGGTTTTCCATAGTTGACAGAGGAGTAATTAATGCTAATTGGAGTCAAAATGTTTGGACGGAATTTCCCCAAATTATTACCTCCCTTGATTTTATCAAACAAAATGATGTACAGTCGGCTTTTAACGATGCTAGATGGGACTTAGTTATCGTTGATGAAGCTCATAAAATGTCTGCTTACAAATATGGTGAGAAAATCAGTAAAACCGCACGTTATACCGTAGGAGAAACCCTATCTACTAATTCTAAATATTTAATTCTATTAACGGCTACACCCCATCGAGGAGATCCTGAAAATTTCAAATTATTTTTAGACTTACTCCAGCCTAACTTCTTTGCTAATACAGAAATGTTAGCAACTTCTATTGAGGATCAGGATAATCCTTTATTTTTACGTCGTTTAAAGGAAGATCTAAAAAACTTTGATGGTCAACCTTTATTTCTACCCCGGTTAGTGGAAACTATTAAATATTATCTGAATCAAGATGAGAAAAAACTTTATGATGCTGTTACTGATTATGTAGAAAAAAACTTTAACAAAGCTCTGCAAAAAGAAAAACGTAATGTTGCTTTTGCTTTAACTGTTCTCCAAAGACGTTTGGCTTCTAGTGTGCGAGCAGTTCTCAAATCTTTAGAACGTCGTCAACAACGCTTAGAAGATTTATATAAAAAAGGTACATTAATTCAGGATGGTCTCTATCATGAAGACTACTTAGAAGATTTAGAAGATGATAAACGTTACAATCAAGAAGAAGAATTACTAGCTAAATTAACCTCAGCAGAATCTTTAGATGAATTAAAGTTAGAAATTACTAGCTTAAAGTTTTTAGTTAAGTTAGCTAAAGCAGTAGAGAAGCAAGAAATTGAAACTAAACTCAATCGTCTCCGGGAAGTTTTAGAAGAAAGAAAAATCAGGGAAAGCGGCGAAAAATTATTAATTTTCACTGAGTCAAAAGACACCATGGAATACTTAGCTGAAAAAATGAAAAATTGGCAATACAGTGTTACTGTAATTCATGGTGGGTTAAATATGGATGCTCGGATTAAAGCTGAATATGAGTTTGAAAATAAAACTCAAATTATGGTAGCTACGGAAGCCGCAGGTGAAGGTATTAATCTACAATTTTGTTGGTTAATGGTTAATTATGATATTCCTTGGAATCCTAATCGCTTAGAACAAAGAATGGGTAGAATTCATCGCTATGGACAAAAACATCAAGTGCATATTTACAATTTAGTGGCTTTGGATACTAGGGAAGGTCAGGTTTTACAAAAGTTATTTGATAAGTTAGAAGCAATGAAAGAAGCTCTAGGAGATAGAGTTTTTGATGTTATTGGTGATGTTTTACAAGGTGCTAGTTTAAAGGATTTAATTTTAGAAGCTATTGCTAATAAAAGAACCATAGATGATATCTTAGCAGACATGGATAAAGTTCCAGATATGGAGGCAATTAATAAAGTTAAACAAGCTAGTTTAGAAGCCCTAGCTACTCGTCATATTGATTTATCTCACATTAATGAAGAACAGCGTACAGCCAAGGAAAATCGTCTTGTACCAGAATATATAGAAAGGTTCTTTTTACGAGCAACTAAACATTTAAAAATTAAGGTAGAAAAACGTCAAGATGGTTTTTGGCGCATTCCTAATGTACCCTTTGAGTTAAGAAATCAACCCCATGAATTTAAACTTAAATATGGAGAAGTGCAACGAGAATATTTAAGATTTGGTTTTGATAAAAAAACCTCTTTCCAAGCAAAAGTAGAACTTGTTACCAGTGGTCATCCTTTAATGGAAGCAATTTTAGAGTATTTATTTAAACAATATCAAAAAGAAATAGATCAAGGTGCAGTTTTTTTAGATCCTGATGGTAAATGGGATGGTTTATTGTGGTTTATGTCTGGTGAAATTAAAGATGGTAATGGAGAAATAGCCGGACGCAAATTAGTGTGTTTATATCAAGACAAGTTAGATAATTTTCAAATTGTTAATCCTGCGGTGTTATGGGATTTAAAACCCAATGATGAATCTACAGAAATTATAGACAAATTAAGAGAAGAATTAAAAGTTAGCAATCTGAAATCTAAACTGGAAGATGCTATAGCTTATATTTTAGATAACTATTTAGACCCCTATCAACAAGAATTATTACAAAAACGGTTATCAGATGCTCAAATTAAGCGAAAATACGGATTAAAATCCATTGATGCTTTAATTTTAGAGTCAGAAGCTAAATTAACTGACTATGAAATTAGAAGAATCAAAGGTCATAATATTCCTGATGTCATTATGGGCAATGAACAGCGTCACCGTGATGATTTAGAACAGAAAAAACTCAAGTTAGAAAAAGATATCAGAGTAGAAACTAATCTTTATCTTTCTGAACCTGAGATTTTAAGCGTTATTCAAGTCATACCAACAGCTACTAATTCTGAGCAACACAATAACAAAGAAATTGAATTAATTGGTATGAAAACTGCTATGGAATATGAGCAAAAAGAACAAAGAAATCCTGAAGATGTTTCTTTAAAAGATGTTGGTTATGACATTCGTTCCTGGGATAATTTAGGGAAATATCGTTATATTGAAGTTAAGGCTAGATCCAGTTCTGGGTCAATTTCTTTAACTCCCAATGAATGGGTCATGGCTAATCGTTTAGGGGATGAATATTGGCTTTATATTGTGGAAAATGCGGCAACTAATCCTAAATTACACAAAATTCAAAATCCTGCACTTTGTCTTAAACCTGATGAGGAAGTAAGTGTAATTCGTTATATTGTGAATGATTGGCGCTATCATGCTAATTGTCAACATTATCAGAGTTAGCTTCTTAAATACCCAACTTCTTAAAAAAGTCGGGTATCTGATATAATAATAGAATCATTAACCATCATTAACCAGGGAAAAAATAGTAATCATGACGGAAATTACAGCAAATTATGATGAAACATGGAAAGAAGCAATAGGAGAATATTTTGAATTATTCTTACAGTTCTTTTATCCAGAAATTCACCAACAAATTGACTGGACTAAACAACCAATATCCTTAGATAAAGAATTAGAACAAATTACAGCCTCAAGTCAGACAGAAAAACGGTATGCAGATAAATTATTTCAAGTTAGTTTATTAAATAATGAAATAATTTGGATTTTGATTCATATAGAAGTGCAAAGTCAATATGATAAACAATTTTCCCAAAGAATGTTTATCTATAATTATCGCTCTTATGATTTATTTCATAAACCAGTAATTAGTTTAGCAATATTAGGAGATGAAAACAAAAATTGGCGACCAAATAGTTATGAATACGGTTTAGGTAATAGTCGAGTCAAAATGGAATTTAGTATAGTCAAACTATTAGATTATGAATGGGAATATTTGAACACAAATGATAATCTCTTTGCTACAATAGTCATGGCACATCTGAAAACCAAAGCTACCACTAGTAATTTAACTGCAAGAGAACAATGGAAATGGAGTTTGGTTAGAGCATTATATCAAAGAGGCTTAACTAGGTTTGATATTATTAATCTAGTCAAGATCATTGATAAAATGATGACTTTACCACTACCATTACAAACAGCATTTGAAACCAAATTAGATGATTACGAACAGGAGTTAAATATGCCATTCCTCAGCACTATCGAAGAAAACGCCCAAGCCAAAGGTAAGGAAATTGGTAAGGAAATTGGTAAGGAAATTGGTGCTAGAAAAAATTGCCAAGAAAACATTATCAAAATCCTCTCTAGCAGATTTGCTAATCTTCCAGAAAAAATAATCTATACTATCAAGGAAATTGATGATATGTCTATCCTGGAAAATTTACTTTTACCCAGTATTCAGGTTAACTCTGTAGAGGAATTTCAGCAGTTAATTGATTCTTATGTAACGCAAAATTAACCAAATTCAGATCTCCGACTTTTTTAAGAAATTGGGGATTTGAAACTTAGATGATTACGAACAGGAGTTAAATATGCCATTCCTCAGCACTATCGAAGAAAACGCCCAAGCCAAAGGAAAGGAAATTGGTAAGGAAATTGGTGCTAGAAAAACTCGTCAAGAAAACATTATCAAAATCCTCTCTAACAGATTTGCTAATCTTCCAGAAAAAATAATCTATACTATCAAGGAAATTGATGATATGTCTATCCTGGAAAATTTACTTTTACCCAGTATTCAGGTTAACTCTGTAGAGGAATTTCAGCAGTTAATTGATTCTTATGTAACGCAAAATTAACCAGAAATATGAACCAGATCCCCCCCACTTGTGAGATAATTTGGGGATCTGAAAACCTCACAACCAACAAAATCACTACCAAAATCACTACCAAAATCACTACCAAAATCACTACCAAAACCATGAACCAAGCAGCTATCGAACAATCATTCCCTATCCAAGAAGTTAGCGAATATTCCGCTAAAGAAAAAAATATTAGACATGGACATATTTCTACCTTACATATTTGGTGGTCAAGAAAACCTTTAGCTGCTTCCCGTGCTACTATTTATGCTGCTTTAGTTCCCGCTTTTACAGCATCAGAAATGAACCAGAAAAATCAATTTATTGCAGAACTTTCTAAATGGGAAAATGCTAATAATCAAGAATTATTAAATCAAGCTAGGGCAGATATTTTACAAGCTCATGGTGGTATTCCTCCCAAGGTTTTAGACCCCTTTTCTGGTGGTGGTTCTATTCCCTTAGAAGCGTTAAGATTGGGTTGTGAAACCTTCGCTAATGATTTAAACCCTGTAGCGGTTTTAATTGAAAAAGCTACTTTAGAATTTCCCCAAAAATATGGACAATTAAAAACTAGAATATTTAAGGAAACTACAGGAGGAGAAACTCCACAAACCTATAATCCTCTATTGGAAGATGTGAAAAAATGGGGTAATTGGGTATTAGAAACAGCCAAGAAGGAAATCGGTACATTTTACCCCCATGAAACTGATGGACGCATCCCTGTAGGTTATTATTGGATGAGAACGGTTACTTGTCAAAATCCTGATTGTAGGGTAGAAATTCCCTTAACTTCTAATCTGTGGTTAGCTAAAAAAGATAACAAAAAAGTTGCTTTAAAAATTATTCCGATTATTCATGAATCAGGAAATAATCAAATTGATTTTGCAATTGTGGAAAATGATGGTATTGATTTTGATCCTGCAACGGGTACAGTAGCAAGAGCTAAGGTTATTTGTCCCTGTTGTGGTAGTAGTTTAACTGACAAGGATACCAGAAAACAATTTATAGATGGTATTGCTAGTCAAAGAATGGTAGCGGTAGTTTTACACAATCCTAAATCATCTGGTAAAACCTATCGGTTAGCAACTGCTGAAGATATGGAAATATTTAATCATGCTCAATCTTATTTAGAATCTAAGCGCAATGAGTTATGGGATAAGTGGGGTATTGATCCTGTTCCTGATGAACCTTTAACCAGAGTACCAATTACTTTTGGTGTGATTAATGTTTGGGTTTATGGAATGAATACATGGGGATCTTTATTTAATTCCCGTCAACAATTGGCTTTAATTACGTTTGCTGATGCGGTAAAACAAGCTCATCAATTAATTTTACAAGAAGGTTATGATGAAGATTATGCAAAAGCGATCGCTACTTATTTGGCTTTAGGTGTTGATAGATTAGTCGATTATAATTCAATCTTGACAAGATGGGTTTGTAATGGTGAATTTGTAGGTAATACTTTTACAAGACAAGCATTACCAATGATTTGGGATTATCTTGAATTAAATCCTGCAAGTGAAGCAACAGGAGATTTCAACTCTGCTTTAAATTGGATTAATAGAGTAATTGAAAATAATTCTATATCTTCTATTAATTTTGCTACAACAACCCAATCATCGGCTACAAATTTACCCTATCCTGATAATTATTTTGATGCAATAATTACAGATCCTCCTTATTATGATAGTATTCCCTATTCTTATTTATCAGATTTTTTCTATGTTTGGTTATCCAGAACTATCGGAGAATATTACCCCGAATTATTTGCCACTCCCTTAACTCCTAAATCTGATGAAGCAGTAGCTTATAGTCATAACGGTGGTGCAGAAGCAGGAAAACAATTTTTTGAAGAAAAAATCGGTCAAGCGTTTCAAGAAATTTCCCGCACCTTAAAACCATCAGGAATAGCTGTCATTGTTTTTGCCCATAAATCTACAGATGCTTGGGAAACTATTATTAATGCGCTTTCCAAAGCTAACTTATATCTAACAGCAAGTATTCCCATTCATAGTGAAATGAAAGTTAGAATGAGAGCAAAACAATCAGCAGCATTAGCATCATCAATATATATGGTATGTCGTAAACGCACCAGTGCAGAAACAGCTTATTTTGAAGAAATAGAAACCGAAATACAGGAAAAAATCCAAGAAAGATTAGAGCATTTTTGGAGTCAAGGAATCAGCGGTAGTGATTTCTTTATTTCTGCTATTGGTCCTGCATTAGAAATAGTGGGAAAATATGCGACTGTGGAAACCTACGCAGGAGAGACCATAGCAGCAGCAACTCTATTAGAATTTATCCGTAAGACTGTTAGTGAATACGCATTAACTAAAATTCTCAAAAACCCCCAAGAACTAGGAGGAATTGACCCCCAAACCCGATTTTATTTACTATGGCGCTGGACATTTGGTAATAGTAAAGTCATATTTGACGAAGGACGAAAATTAGCCTCTGCTTGTGGTATAGAAATTACGGAATATTGGAATAAGGGATTTATTAAGAAAGATAAAGAATTTATTACTGTCCTCAGTCCCAAGGACAGAGATAAAAAATTTATTGACCAAGAAAAACTAGAAAACATGATTGATATCCTGCATCAAATGTTATTATTATGGGAGAAGAATAATAGAGAGAAAATTACAGAACTTTTAACCAACACAGGACAATTAAACAATAATGCCTTTTGGCAAGTAGCACAATCTATTTCTGAGGTATTACCAGATGGTGATAAGGAGAAGCAGATGTTACAAGGTTTACTTTATGGACGGGAAAGTTATCAAAAGGGAGGAAATGAAGGTAAACAATTAGGGTTATTTTAATCAGGGTTGTTGGAAAATTATTACACCTCTTTTCTATGGGGAGAGGATCTGAAGTCCGTAGGTTGGGTAGAACGAAGTGAAACCCAACAAAAGCTAACAAATAATACAGCAGTTCCCGGTGTTATCAGGTACATATCTAGCGGGCAAGATGCCCGCACCACAAGAGTTTCATGATTCAATTTTGTACCTTATTAGCGCGGAAAACGCTGTAACTTACAAATGTTGGGTTTCGTTCCTCAACCCAACCTACGGTAAATATAAGTAGGTAAACGGAAAAAAACCGACATAAGTAACGAAAAGTAAAGTTACCCAAAACCTGTTCCCTGTTCCCAGTTAAGAGTTCCCTTGTCATAACGACAATTTTTAACGCCAACCTACTTAGTCAATCAAAAATCAACAGGAGAAAAAACAATGACATTACCAGCATGGTGGAATATTGCCACTCCAACAAAAGAAATTTGTGACGGGACATTTAACGAATCATCCTTTGCTGTGGATATTGCAGAAGTGGTTAAAGGTACAGCACCCCAAGAATATTTAGACCCTCGCTTATTCTTTGCAAAAACCTATTTAACTAGCGGTTTACAAAAATTAATTTGTAACGTTTTAAGCTGCATAACTAATAGTACAGGAGATAAGGTTATTCAACTACAAACCCCCTTTGGTGGTGGTAAAACCCATTCTTTATTAGCAATTTATCATCTAGTTAAATCATTTCATGAAGTTAATCATTTACCACAAATTCAATCTTTAGCAAATAATTTATCCATTCCCCATACCAAGGTAGCGGTATTTTTAGGCACAGAAGCAGATGTGATTAATGGGAAAACTCCCTGGGGAGAAATAGCAGAACAACTGGGTTGTTATCATTTAATTAAAGACCATGACCAAAAACGTATTGCTCCCGGAAAAGAGATTTTAAGAGAAATCATCAAACAAAGTGGCTCAGTTTTGATTTTAATAGATGAATTATTAGCATATATTACCAAAGCTAATGAATTAGAAAAACAGGAAAAAATTGCCCAAGGACAAACGTTAGTATTTTTACAAGAAATTACGGAGGTCATTGCTGCTTCTAGTAATTCCGTATTAATTTTAACCTTACCAAAAAGTGATTTAGAAAAATTTGATGAGGCTGCAACTAGAGCATTATCTCAATTAGAAAAAGTATCGGGTAGAGTAGAGAGTATTTATGTACCTGTAGATGGTATAGAAATTTATGAAGTTGTCAGAAAACGGTTATTTGACAATATAGGAGATATTAACCAACATAAACAAACAGCAGAAACCTATTTTCGTCTTTATCAACAATTAGGTAATGATGTACCCTCGGAAGTTAAAGAACTTAGCTATCGGACTAAAATAGAACAAGCTTATCCATTTCATCCCGAATTGATAGATATTTTGTATGAAAGATGGGGTTCGTTTCCTAAATTTCAACGGACTAGAGGAGTATTAAGACTATTAGCAGAAGTGATTAAGGACATTTATAAAAAAGGTGCAGACCCTTTAATTCAATCATCACAAATAAATCTGGCAAATCCCATATTAAAGCGAGAACTAATTAAACATATTGGTGATCCATTTGATAGTATTATTACTTCTGATATTATGGGTAAATCTCAACAGATTGATAGAGATATGGGGAGTGAATATGAAAAATATAATATTGCGTCTAAATTAGCAACGGGAGTGTTTTTCTATTCTTTTAGCGGTTCAGACAGAAGAGGAGTTAATTTATCTTGGTTGAGAATAGCCCTACTTAATGATAATATTCCTGCCATGATCATTGGAGATGCTATAGCGAAATTAGCAGATAATCTTTGGTATTTTCATGAGGAAAAACGTCTTTATAGCTTTAAAAATGAACCCAATTTAAACCGGGTTATTGTTGATAAGGAGCAGTTAATTGATGATGAACAAATTACAGATAAATTACGGGAATTAATCAAAGCACAGCCTAAGGGTAAATTTTTTGAAACTCATATTTGGAAAGAGTCTAAGGATATTCCTGATCATACTAAGTTTAAATTAGTGATCTTACATCCTAATTATAAAAAGGGAGATCAGGAAACTGAGCAATTTATCCAGGAATTATTTAGCAATACTTCTTTTCGCGTTTATAAAAATACTGTATTTTTAGTAATTGTAGATGCTAATAGTTATGTAACACTAGAAACCAGCTTAAAACGTTATCTAGCGTTAACTGCTATCACTGAAGATCAAGACCTGAAAAAGAATCTTTCCTTATCATCTAAAGCTGATTTACAAGATAAATTGACAAAAGCAGAAGAAAAGATGATAGATAATTTGAAGATCACTTATCGTCATCTAGCATGGTGTGGTCAAAATACTATAGATTATAATGATTTTAGTACAGCTACAAAAGTAGAAGGTAATTCTTGGCTAGAACGGGTAGAAAATCACCTCAAACATCAACGATCAATTAATGCTAAGATTGCAGCAAATGTACTTTTAAACAAAGGATTGAGTGTTAATGAAACTGAGAAAAGTTTACAGGATATTTATAATAACTTTCTGAGAACTCCTGGACATAAACCGTTATTAGAAAATGAATCAGTCATTTTAGAAGCAGTGAAAACAGGAGTTAAAGAGGGTAAATTGGGGATTAGATTTAATGGTCAACTTTATTATCAAGATGACGACGACAATCTGAATGAAATCACATTAGCAGCTATTGTAGTACGTCCTGAAATTGCTCAAAAGGAAAAAGCACAGTTACAAACTCAATCTGATGATCATGGAAATTCCCATAGTAGTGAAACCACAGAAAATATCAGTCAAACCTCGTCTGGTAATGCAACTAATTCAACAGTCGAAAATTCTCTAGTCAATTCTGATAAAGTGCAAACTGCAACGGGAACTTATCATGTCAATTCTACCAATGAACCCAAAACTACCAAAGTTAAAAAAGTCAAATTTAAAGCAGATATACCCTGGGCTAAACTATCACATATAATCCGTGGTGTAATTACACCATTGCAAGCAGGAGAATCTAATATTAAAATCACCATTGAAATCGAAGCAGAATCAATTCAGGGTTATGACCATCATATACTAGACAATACAGTTAAAGAAACCCTAAGACAATTGGATTCAAAAATTTTGAATTGGGAAGAAGATGAAAAATAATCATCAGGAGAGAATGAGGGTGGGGTATGGAGCAAAATCCAGTCCCCTCTCCTTCACAAGGGGAGGGTTAGGGTGGGGTATAGAGCAAAATCCAGTCCCCTAGTTATTAACTAGTTATTAACTAGTCATTAACTAATTCATCTCGCCATTTTTCCCGTTTTTCTCTCTCTTCACGCACTTCTTCCTCCCTTTCCTTTTCCCTGGGTAATAGCCAAGTTTCATGGGTGAGAGGTTTCTGTCGTTCCAAATGGTTAATAAACTGGATAATTGACAAATCAGCTTTAATAGGATTTTTTAAATAAAACCGCATAGTTTGTAATATTTTATCATGATTTTTAAGTAAGCGATCGCTAATTCTTTTTCCTAGCCGTAGTATCAATTTATTAATCAACTTTCCGAACATACCTTGACGTTTTTTGCACATTAATAATGTTTGTCCTTGAGTTTTTCCTCCCGGTAAGATCCGAGTGGTAAATATTATGTGCAGATGGGTTAAATCATTACCAAAGGAAATTATACTTGTTGTACCATACCAATAACAAATACTATAACTCAGGGAACTATTAAAAAACTTACGGTAGAGTTTTAACCAAAATGACTTACTAGTAATGTTGGTAATTGTATTAAAAATAATCGCATTTTGATTGAGTTCTTGTTTCTCCAAAACCATCTTTAATGGCAATTTATAAACTATATTAATTTGTTGTGTATCAATACCCTGAAGAAGTAGTACATGAGGATGACAATTAATACTAAATTCCCCACCGAGAGCAAAATCAAATTCTTGATTTTCCCAATCTAAAATAAAAGGTAAGGGTTGTTGTGGAGTTTCCCCAGTCCATACCCAAATTATGCCATATTGTTCCGCGACTGGCCAAGTTTTAGCTTTAACAGCTATGGGTTCATCTAAATCGGGAACATCAACACAAATACCTTCTGCATCAAATTTCCAACGATGTAAAACACAGCGTAATTCATTACCTTCAATTTTACCTTGAGCTAAACTTGTACCCATGTGCGGACAGTAAGCATCTAAAATAATCGCGCGTCTGTCTTGACCTCGATATACTACCAAATCTCTCCCCAAAATTGTCACGGGTTTCACCTCACCCACAAACAAAGATTGAGAAGGTAATACCCAATACCAACCTTCAACAAAACTTGCTGATTGATTGAAAATTTTAGGTTTACGAACTGAGTTAAAATTATCTATATTTGTGTTCATGTTTAGGGTTTGACTTGCAGTGAAGCAGTTAGTCTATACCTATCATGAACAACCCTAAAAAAACAGTTATCTTGAGTACCGTCAGTTGGGAGTTGACAATTAACCAGAACCTACCCAACTAACATAATATATTAATATATAATTAACATATAACCTCAAAAAGTTTCCTAACCCTGCCATAATTATCTAATCTTGCAGCTGCTAAATGTATAAATATGTTACAAGTTATTTATTCTGAGGAGTTTTTAAACCACAAAACTGGCATCTACCACCCAGAAAAACCAGCCCGGTTAACAGCTATAGTTGATGCTTTAAAAACTGCGAGTTTTGCGGAAAAGATTACCTGGAAACTACCTACACCAGTTATATCAAAACCCTCTTTAATGTCTTGGCTAGAAGGTGTTCATTCTACAACTTATATTAACACAGTTAAAAATATCGCTGCTAATGGTGGTGGTTATTTAGACAGGGATACTCCCGTTTCTCCCCGTAGTTATGATGTCGCTTTGTTAGCGGTTAGTGCTTGGTTGGATGCAGTTGATATAGTTATTAATACAGCAGATCCGGCTTTTGTCTTAGCGCGTCCACCTGGACATCATGCGGTCAGTGATACGGGCATGGGTTTTTGTTTATTTTCCAATGCAGCGATCGCAGCCTTTTACGCTTTACAACAACCTGGAATTAAGCGCGTTGCTATCCTAGATTGGGATGTACATCACGGTAATGGTACGGAAGCAATAGTCGAAACTCACCCACAAATTGCTTATATTTCTCTTCACCAGTATCCAGCTTATCCCGGTACAGGGGATGCTTCACAACAGGGTTTACACAATAATGTGTTAAATTTACCTATTCCTCCTGGTAGTGATATTACTGTCTATCAACCCCTATGGGAAAAAGATATATTACCATTTTTAACCAATTTTTCCCCAGATTTACTAATTGTCAGCGCTGGTTATGATGCTAATACTAATGATCCTTTAGCAAGTATGAATTTACAACCAGAAGATTTTAGTTTATTTACAGAATATTGTTTGAGTATAACCAGAAAAATTATGTTTGGTTTAGAAGGAGGTTATGATTTACCAAGTCTTGCTAAATCAGTAATTGCTACTATTCAAACCTGTGTTAGTTAGTCTTTTTTAGGCATTTTTTACTAGTTCAATATTCCACTACATTTAAGACTTTATTACCTACAGAATAACGATATAAGTTCCATGGTTAGTACCAAGATAATTAAGTAAAATTTATTACCTTTACTATGTTTTGGGTAAAGGGAATTAGTTGTAATTTTTACTTTAATTTTACTGGAAATGTTTTTCTGTATTTTACCTCACTGAATATAGTGAAAATTGAACAAATTTTTGATAATAAAACTTTGTTATCATGTCATGAAAGAGCTAAAGTTTTGTTAAGATATAACTGCTGGGAATTTCCTAAATAGTACCAGTAGTTATCTAAAGTTCAGAAGGTGAACAAATGACCACCTATATTTTTTTTGATCAGGCGCTCCAAATGCTGACCACTGCTTTTTTCGCATCAGTAATTATACTAATGACATTTTCTAGTATAGGTTTAGCAGTGATTGAAACAATTGAAAAGACGCGAGACAGCTAAAAATACGCTTCAAACTAGGGACAGGGCTGAGAAAAAGTCTGATAGTATTTAGTTTTATGGACAAAATCTCATCTACAATCTGTCACCATAAACAGAATCATCTGCGTTTATCTGCGTTTAATTCTGGATTTTTGTCCCTCACTTGAATGGGAATTGCCATAAAACTAAACAGAAACTAAGCGACGCAAAGACTCAGCCCGACGTTTAGCAACGGCGTTATTAGGTGCTAATTTGAGGGTGGCTTCATACATTTCTAACGCTTGAGCATTCAATTTTTTCTTCTCATAAGCGTGTCCGAGATTATTTAGGGCTGATACATAGTCTGGGTTCAATTTGATAGCTTCTTTATACTGACGAATTGCTAAATCATATTGTTCTTGAGCAAAATAAACATATCCCAAGCCGTTGTAAATGGGAGCAATAGATTCTTCTCCCTCTTCTTCGGCTGCTTTTAGAGCTTTTTGAAATAGGACTATGGCTTGGCTAAATACTTTTTTTTCTGAATAAATACTAGCTAATTCATAGTATTCTTGAGCAGTGCCTTTTTCTTTAGTTAATTTGTTTTTTAACTTGTTGAGGGAGTTTTCAAGTTTCCGAGTTTTGAATACTTGACGAAAAACACTTACACCAGCAAATGCCAGTAAACCAACAAAAGTTGAGAGATAAATGATGACTAAATTGTTATCCATTGTCTACAAATACTGATTAAATTAAAGTCTGTTAGGTCATAGATATCTGACTTCTTGAAGCAGTTAGGGATCTTCATTGATTAATTACTACAATCCCCAATATTCTATCCTTTCTTTTAGCCAACCTGTAACTGTATAACGGGCAATGGCTTCATTTACTTTACGTCTTAATTCATCATATTGCAATCCTTTGGGCATAACTACAGATAATGGTTCTGCTGATAATTTAGTTACTAGTATATGATACTGAGGATATGCTTGCACCCAACCACTAAGAACGCTAAAATCCGCAGCAAAACCATCTACTTGATTATTTTCTATTTTTTCCCACCCTTGCCGGTAGGAATTGACGGCGATTAATTGAGCAGATGGTGTAAAATATTTTAAGTAGGAAATAGTGCTAGAGTGGTTGAGAACCGCTATTTTCCGGTTTCCTACATCTTTTAATTCTTGAATAGATGTATTTTTTGTAACTATTGCCGCACCATCATAATAGTAGGGAACACTGAAGCTAATCATGCGAGAACGTGATGCTGTTGCTGTCACCCCAGCGATAGCTAAATCAACTTGCTGATTAAATACTACAGGTAAGCGATCGCTATTAGCTACTGGTTGCAATTTTACAGCATCGGCTTTTCCTAATAAATCACTGGCTAAACGCTGGGCTAAATCAATTTCTAACCCCTGTAAATTGCCTTGATCATCCCTAAAACCTAGAGGACGGAGGTTATCTTTAACTGCTAGATTTAGATAGCCTCGCTGCTGAATTTCCGCCATTGTTCCCGCCGATACAGTCAAGTTGCCACCTAAAAAAAATAGGCAAACCATCAATAACAAGGTAGCGGATAATACCAGATGTAACTTCTTCATCATTGCCCAGGGTTTTACTCCAATTAAAAACTGCAAAAAACTTCTTGATTTTTAATTTTCAATTTTCCGAAGTGGCCATTTGTTACATCCGTTATTCATCCGTTGCCACCTTTATCTGTTAACTGATTGTGCCAACTCTGCAATTTTAGCAAAACTTGCCGGATCAAGAATTGCCAATTGTGCCAACATTTTGCGATTTAGTTCCACATTGGCCTTTTTCAAATTGCCAATTAAACGGCTGTAGCTTAAACCGTGTTGTCTGGAAGCTGCATTAATACGTGCTATCCACAGACGACGAAAATCACGCTTTTTCTTTTTGCGATCGCGGTAAGCGCTTCTTAGCGCCTTCATTACCTGTTGATTAGCAGTTCTAAACAAAGTGGAATGAGAACCACGAAAACCTTTAGCTAATTTGAGAATTTTATTGCGGCGTTTACGAGCTACATTACCGCGTTTTACCCGAGTCATATCTTAGTACCTGTGTCTTTTACAAATATGGAAGCATTAAGCGCACGTTCTCTTCGTCCCGTTCATGAACAACTGCCATTTTTGACATATTGCTCTTTTTGCTAGAAGATTTATGCTCTAATAAGTGATTTTTGAAAGGTTTACGGCGGACAATTTTACCGCTACCGGTGGCGCGGAATCTCTTGGCCGCAGCCTTGCGAGTCTTTAGTTTAGGCATGGGATGGCTTTAATTCAACACAATCTACTATTATATACGAGAAAAGGCAAATTGTATGCTCCATTGGCAATATCGGCAAGGATTCCCAAAATATTTTACTTGAGGACTTGACAAGGCGAAAATTTTCGTTTACACTAATGTTAAGAGTAGAAATCTGTCCGCGCATATATATTAAACTTTTCAACTATTAACATCATTATTTTCATTCATCTGCCAAAAATCCTCAGCGCCAGTTTATAAACTGCATCCTGTAAATCCTTAAATCCTGAACATCCTGATATGGCTAACGCCACGCTTCGCTATCAGACAAAATATTTTACTTGAGGACTTGACAAGGCGAAAATTTTCGTTTACACTAATGTTAAGAGTAGAAATCTGTCCGCGCATATATATTAAACTTTTCAACTATTAACATCATTATTTTCATTCATCTGCCAAAAATCCACCAAAATCCAGTACATTATTATCATCCTGAACATCTTTAAATTCTGAACATCCTGATTCTGATAATTAAACGCAGATGAACGCGAATGAACGCGGATGTTATACTAGTTTTTAATTCCTCTCCCAATCCTGTAAATCCTGATTCAGAGAATATGCAAGCCTGGACACCTAACACCCCACTACAGAACGGACAGTATACCATTAGGTTATGCACCCATAAGTAGATGAACGGAAAAAACCGACATAAGTAACGAACAGTAAAGTTGCCCAAAACCTCTTCCTAGTTAAGAGTTAAGAGTTAAGAGTTTCCTTGTCATAACGACAATTTTTAACGCCAACCTACTTAATGTGATAAATGAGAAGATTATTAAAAGTTGTTGGGTATCTGAAATTCTCAATTGTCAGAATCAGGATGTCCAGGATTAAAGGATGTACAGGATTGTGATATTATCATTACCTAAACTATCCTGAAAACCAACATAAATCATGTCATGTTCGATGAAATATTACAAAGAATAAGAGAAAAAATTACATCACTTCAATATGTAATGACACTTCATGTAGAAGAAATGAACGATTAAAAATCACCAACTCCCCACCAAAAATCATTCAATAACATCCTGTAAATCCTAAAATCCTGGATATCCTGATTCTGACAATTAAATAAGCTTATTTATCTGGTGATTTTAACCATGTTTCTAAATCATTAATATCTGTAAAATCTAATAATGCTTCTCCTAGCTTTTCCAGTTGTTCTATATTCAAACTGTTAATATTTTGAATATAACTATCTCCTAACTTTCCAAACCGTTTAGATAATATCCTTAGCAGTAAGTTTGTTGCTTCATCTTTTTTACCTTCCTGTCTCCCCTCCTGTCTCCCCTCCTGTCTCCCCTCCTGTCTCCCCTCCTGTCTCCCCTCCTGCTTTGCTTCTTGATAGACCCTTGTTTGCTTAATATCACTCACTAAAAACATTGCTTCTATCTCCTGACGGCTTAATTGTGAAAACTTGGACAATAA
>NZ_JACJPZ010000065.1:0-21125 GCF_014696335.1 Dolichospermum sp. FACHB-1250 | reverse complement strand
TTCCTCAATATGGGCTGCAACTATTTTTTCTCGGAGATCCACTGAATATGCTTTCATGACAGTATTATCTTTATTATTACTAACTGTACCTCATAACTTCGGAAACTGCTGTAAAATTCAAATTCTGTGTTTGAGAAACAGTACCATTATAACGAGAAATTAAAGTTCCTATGGGGTTGAGGTCATGTTGATAATCTTGATTAAACTTCTCAATTTGTTTTAGTAATAGTTCTAAACCGTGAATTGACATTCGACTGGGAACACAGGGTATAATACAGAAATCACTGGCATAAAACGCGCTTTTGATAATATTATTAATACTGGGTGGACAATCTATTAAAATGTAGTCATATTCTGTTAGTAATGGATTGATAAGTTGACGTAAAATTGCCACAGAAGTTTCTGGAAAATCTTCTTGAAGTTCAAATAATTTAGAACTACTAGGAATTAGATGTAAACAATTAAAAGAGTTTTTATTTCTGACATTAGAAACTTCTTCTTTGACTATAAATTTCTGATAATTACCATTGGCTAAAAAATGGTCAGCATTTTTAAATAAAAAGGGTAATGTCAATCCTCGATAATTATATTGCCATTCCCAGACTTGTTCAGACATTAAGGCAGTAGTTAAGTTACATTGGGGGTCTAAATCAATGGCAAGAACCCGCTGACCATACATGGTATCCCCTGCTAAATACTCTGACAAGGCCATAACGATGGTAGTTTTGCCAACTCCACCTTTGAGATTACAAACACTAATTACTTTAGCTGTCATATTTTTTTCGTAGATGCTGTATTTATGGAAATTCTATTATATTTTGACCGGAAATAGTGTGAAGGCAACAGGTGAATTTTTCAGATTGTGGTTATGGACTGTGAAAGCAAAATCATAGCACTGAGGAGATAATCAAGTAAAATTAATTACTTATTTATAGGTTTTCTACATATAAATACGCAATTAAATAGTTTTCAAAAAAATGATTTAGTTAAAATAGAACCTGATTAGGTACTGATAAAATTTTTGAATTACCAACCTGACGATAATTTATTTAATAGCAGTAACTACAACCGTATTTATTAATAAAAAAGCAAAAATGCTATAAAATTAAAATCAGATAAAATGTATTTCTTCTAGCAATGATTATTAACAGTCCAATAGATAAAAGTTGGCATGGAAAACTTAATTTAGTCTATGCTAATTGCCAAAATTCCACTCAATTAATTTACAATCACCATCAAGCACCTTTTAAGGTACAACGTCCCTTTTACCCGGAAGGACAAGGAATTTGCCATACAGTGATTTTACACACGGCTGGGGGCATTGTGGGGGGCGATCGCTTGACATCTGATATTCACCTCCAACCTCAGACAAAGGCCTTAATTACCACCGCAGCCGGAAGTAAAATATATCGTAGTCAGGGCTTACCAGCAAGACAAATTGTCAATATCCAAGTTAATGATCATGGAAATTTAGAATATTTACCCCAAGAAACTATTTTATTTAATGGGGCAATTTATCGCCAAGATTTGCGGGTAGAATTAGGTAAAAACGCCAATTATTTAGGCTGGGAAATTATGCGATTTGGGCGCAGTGCTAGGGGTGAAAAATTTCTAGAGGGAGAGATGCGATCGCACACAGAAATATGGCAAAATGGTATGCCATTATGGATTGATAGACAAATTATCCCTGGTAGCGATGAAGTATTTCACAGTCCCCACGGGTTAGCAGGAAATCCCGTTCTTGGTACTTTGGTTTGGTTAGGAAATTCCGTTTCTGGAGAAATGATTGACAAAGCCCGTTCTTTAATGATTGAAAATAATTTTGCTGGAGTAACTCGCTTACAACAGGGATTTTTATGTCGCTATCGTGGTAATTCTATATCAGAAGTGAGAAATTGGTTTACAAATATTTGGCAAAATTTACGAATAAATTATCAAAATCGTGGTAATTGTATTCCTAGAGTATGGCAAATTTAAACTAACCACTTCAGGTACAGAGGACGCAGAGGAAAGAAAAATGCAGCTTACACCCCAGGAAAAAGATAAATTATTAATTTTTACCGCTGCTTTAGTCGCGGAGAGAAGGAAAAATAGAGGTTTAAAATTGAATTATCCTGAAGCAGTGGCTTTGATTTCTGCTGCTATTTTAGAAGGTGCAAGAGATGGTCAAACTGTGGCAGATTTGATGAGTTATGGGACAACATTATTAAATCGTGATGATGTTATGGAAGGTGTACCAGAAATGATTGATGATGTTCAGGTAGAAGCCACTTTTCCTGACGGAACTAAGTTGGTAACTGTACATAATCCCATTCGTTAGAAACGATTAAGATAGGAGAAGGTACAAAAAGCATTTACACCATTTGTCTAATTCTTAGAAAATTTGTAACTTAGGAGAAATGAGATTATGATCCCCGGAGAAATTATTACCCCAGTAGGAGAAATAGAATTAAATGCAAATCGTCCAACTACTAAATTAGTAGTAGCAAATACAGGAGATAGACCAATTCAAATCGGTTCACATTTTCATTTTTACGAAGTTAATAGTTTTCTACATTTTGATAGAGAAAAAGCGCGAGGAATGAGATTAGATATTCCCGCAGGTACAGCAGTCAGATTTGAACCGGGAGACGAAAAGGAAATCACATTAATTCCTTTAGTTGGTAGCCGCCAAATCTACGGATTTAATAACAAAATTAACGGAAACCTGTAAATTCTCTCTGCACCAAAAACGTGATCAAAAAAGGATAAAAATATGTCATACAAAATGAACCGCCAAGCCTACGCCGAAACCTATGGACCAACTGTAGGAGACAGAATTAGATTAGCAGACACAGAATTATTTATTCAAGTAGAAAAAGACTTCACAAATTATGGAGATGAGGTGAAATTTGGGGGCGGAAAAGTGATTAGAGATGGGATGGGACAATCCCCAATTTCTAATAGTGATGGTGCGGTAGATTTAGTGATTACTAATGCTTTAATTCTTGATTGGTGGGGTATTGTCAAGGCAGATATTGGGATTAAAAATGGTAAAATTCACAAAATTGGTAAGGCCGGAAATCCTTATATTCAAGATAATATAGATATCATTATTGGACCGGGAACGGAGGCTTTAGCTGGTGAAGGAATGATTCTGACTGCGGGAGGAATTGATACCCATATCCATTTTATCTGTCCCCAGCAAATTGAAGTAGCTATTGCATCAGGTATCACGACAATGATCGGTGGTGGTACTGGACCAGCTACGGGAACAAATGCCACAACTTGTACTCCCGGACCATGGAATATTTACAGAATGTTGCAAGCGGCGGACGCTTTTGCTGTTAATTTGGGATTTTTAGGAAAAGGTAATACTAGTCAACCTCAAGGACTGATAGAACAAATTGAAGCGGGGGTAATGGGGTTAAAACTCCATGAGGACTGGGGAACAAATCCTGCAACTATTGATACTTGTTTAACGGTGGCTGATGAATATGATATACAAGTAGCAATACATACGGATACGTTAAACGAAGCTGGCTTTGTCGAAGATACAATTGCGGCTTTTAAACATCGTGCTATTCACACCTACCACACCGAGGGGGCGGGAGGAGGACACGCACCGGATATTATTAAGGTTTGCGGACAAAGTAACGTTTTACCCTCTTCTACCAACCCTACCCGTCCTTACACCATTAATACCCTAGATGAACACTTAGATATGTTGATGGTGTGTCATCATCTTGATCCCGCTATTCCTGAAGATGTATCTTTTGCTGAGTCTCGTATCCGTAGAGAAACTATTGCTGCTGAGGATATTCTCCACGATTTAGGCGCGTTTAGTATGATTGCTTCCGATTCCCAAGCGATGGGGCGCGTTGGTGAGGTAATAATTAGAACTTGGCAAACTGCCCATAAAATGAAACTGCAACGCGGAAGCCTGGGTAATGATGGCAATGCAGACAATTTTCGAGCGAAAAGATATGTTGCTAAATATACTATTAATCCAGCGATTACCCATGGAATTTCTGGGTATGTGGGGTCTGTAGAAGCGGGAAAATTAGCGGATTTATGTTTGTGGAAACCTGCTTTTTTTGGTGTCAAACCGGAAATTGTCATTAAAGGTGGTATGATTGCTTGGTCACAAATGGGCGATGCTAATGCTAGTATTCCTACACCTCAGCCTGTTTATATGCGTCCTATGTTTGGCAGTTTTGCCGGTGCGAAAAATGCCACATCATTAACTTTTGTGTCTCAAGTAGCTTTAGAAAGAGAAATTCCCCAACAATTAGGATTGAACAAGTTAGCAATTGCTGTTTCGGGAACTCGTCAATTAACTAAAAAGGATATGAAATTAAATGATGCTTTACCTCTTATGGAAGTAGATTCGGAAACCTATGAAGTTCGCGCAGATGGTGAATTATTAACTTGCGAACCGGCGACAGTTTTACCTATGGCACAAAGATACTTTCTGTTTTAATTTATGTCAGAATCCTCTTAGAAAGCGGTTTGAGTCGGCAAGATATTAGACAATTATTCCGGTTTATTGATTGGATAATGGTCTTACCTGAAGAATTGGCAATTAGTTTTAAAACAGAAATCAAAAGTTACGAAGAGGCTAGAAAAATGCGCTATGTAACCAGTATTGAAAGATTAGCTAAACAAGAAGGAATTGAGGAAGGTCTGCAAGAAGGTCGTCAGTTAGGAGTCATTCAAAGTAGTCAAGATAGCGTGATTGAAGTCTTAGAAACAAGATTTGGTGAAGTACCAATAACTATTATTAATGCAGTGAATAATATCAATGATTCATCTGTTTTGAAAACACTCTTAAAAAGAGCAATTTCTATTCCTTCACTGGCTGAGTTTGAGCAATTTTTACCATCAATTAAAATTTTGTTATTAATGCAGTAAAAAACATCTGCATTAATAATAATTTTTCTACAAATTCCGAATTTTATAACCTAGTTATCACCAGAAAATGCTTACTACCGAACTATCAAAACCTCTGGATATTATTAACAAACAACGGCAGTTTTTCCAAACAGGTAAAACTAAAGATGTAGCTTTTCGGATTTCTCAATTAAAAATACTCAAGCAGTTGGTAATTGAGAATAAAGAGGGAATTATCCAGGCATTAAAGGCAGATTTACATAAACCAGAATTTGAAAGTTACGCTACAGAAATCGGTGTTAATAAAGAAATTGATTATGCTCTCAAACATATCAATAACTGGACAAAACCGCAAAAAGCAGCGGTTCCTGTGGATTTATTCCCTTATTCCGCTAAGATATGTCCAGAACCTTTAGGAATAGTATTAATTATTGGTCCTTGGAATTATCCTTTTCAATTAATCATATCACCTTTGGTTGGGGCGATCGCTGCGGGAAATTGTACGGTAATTAAACCTTCAGAACTCGCACCCCATACTTCTGATTTAATCAGCGAACTGATTCAAAAATACTTTCCTCCTGAATATATTACGGTCATTCAAGGAGCAGTAGAAACTAGTCAACAGTTACTAGCCCAAAAATTTGATCACATCTTTTTTACTGGTGGTACAGCCATTGGTAAAATTGTCATGGAGGCTGCTGCAAAACATCTGACTCCAGTTACTTTGGAATTGGGGGGAAAAAGTCCTTGTATTGTTGATCATGACATTAATTTAGAACATACCGCTAAACGGATTACTTGGGGAAAATTTATTAACGCTGGACAAACTTGTATTGCACCAGATTATCTGTTAGTAGATCAAAAAATTAAACCAGATTTAGTCGCTGCTTTACAAAAATGTCTCAAGGAATTTTATGGGGAAAATCCCGCTACTAGTCCTGATTATGCCAGAATTGTTCATCAAAAACATTTTGATAGATTAGTTAATTTACTTCAATCTGGTAAAATCATTGTTGGTGGAGAAACCAAACCAGAAGAACTTTATATTGCTCCCAGCTTACTAGAAAATGTTTCTTTAGAAGATCAGGTAATGCAAGAAGAGATTTTTGGTCCAATTTTGCCCATCATTGAATATACAGATATTAACGAAGCCATTACCTTAATTAACTCCAGACCAAAACCTTTAGCTTTATATTTATTTTCCCAAAATAAAGACTTGCAAAAACGCATTTTACAGGAAACATCATCTGGTGGGGTATGTATTCAGGACACAATAATGCAGGTTGCTGTTTCGTCTTTACCATTTGGGGGTGTGGGTGATAGTGGGATGGGTAGCTATCACGGTAAAGCGGGTTTCGATACTTTTTCACATTACAAAAGCGTTTTACAAAACTTCCTACCTTGGGATATAAATTGGCGATACGCACCCTATAAAGGTAAAATATCACTTTTGAAATGGATTGTTGGTATTTAAGAGCAAATAAACCGCATTTACCCTAAAAACCATAGATTTCGGGAATTAGGGTTAATTATTCGGAAAATCCTAGAGCAATGAGGATTTTCTACCAATCCTCATCTATACTCAAAATGGCTGAATTATTTGATTTTACAGATCGGGGTTTAGCACAGCTAAAACCCCACAAGTCTAGATTTTCTTAATCTGGTAAAAATTCAAATCTCAGCCGTTACGAGTATAAATTTATCAGAAGTCTCTATGATAGATGACGGAATTATGCTTTAAGATTCTTGAGTTTCTTCTTCCTGGTCGGTTGGATAGACGAATTTAGAACGGCCACTTAAAATGGATTTACCGAGGGAGATAGCTTTTTGGGCTTCAACAGCAGCCTTGTGTCTCCAGGTAGCGCGGCGTTTATCTCGTTTAGATTTTGATGTTTTCTTCTTAGGAACAGCCATGACAGCGGATATTGTAATTCTTAACAACCTTCCTATTCTAAGCGATAAAATTCACATCAGGCACTATAGAAATAACTGTTAAGCTGTTAAGCATTTAATTTAAATTATATAAACTCAATGAATTTAACTCTTGTGGGATAGGCCTCCCTGCCTGAATATTTAAGTTAGGTGTATTTTTATGAGTATTTATATAGTGTAAAAAATAACTTATGTCAGAAATGAGTTAAAATTATCTAAACTATAAAACATAAGTTAGTTTTGTAGTTAAAGGTTCGTGCTAACAGCAATTTCAGGCAAATAATAGCCGATAAAGATGGGATGGTAAATTACTGGGCGATCGCCATTGGCATTAATCAATATCAATTATTTCAACCTCTAGGTTGCGCTCAAGCTGATGCTGAGGCAATTAAAGGCTTTTTAGTGACACAGGCAGGTTTTCCCCCTGAAAACTGCTTATTGATGACAAACACTTCCCCCCCCATAGGAGATAAATCCTCTTATCCCACCAAGGAAAATATTCTGTCGTTACTACAAGAATTAGCGGCTACATTTTGGCAGCCGGAAGACTATTTATGGTTATTTTTTAGTGGCTATGGCGTTAACTACAAAGAACAAGACTATTTAATGCCCGTTGGCGGTGATCCTGAACAAGTTGCTGAGACGGGTATAGAAGTGCGATCGCTGATGCAAAGTCTAGAATTTACTGGCATCAAGGTCTTACTGATCTTTGATATTAACCGGGCTTTTGGGACACAAGCAGATGCACCCGTAGGCCAAGAAATTATTGAACTGGCTGCCCAATTACAAATGGGGGCGATTATTTCCTGTCAACCAGAAGAATTTTCCCATGAAAGTACAGAATTAGGTCACGGTTTCTTCACAGCAGCATTATTAGAAGCTTTGGGTTCGGGGAAGGGATACGACTTTGGCGATTTAGCCAGTTATCTGAGTTATCTTACACCCAAACTCTGTCAATACCACTGGCGGCCGGTCCAAAATCCTATCACCGTTATTCCTACTCAACAACCAGCTATTTTGCCTATCTTGACATTAGATGAAAACTCCGCAGCCATCATTTTCCCAGAAGCCAGTTTTGCTGTCACTAGAACTGCACCCCCTCTGAAAAATAGTGACTTTATTACTACCATAGATCAAGCTGACTGGACAGAAAATGCCTCGGTAGCAACTACTTTAAACAAAATACCAACCGAATTAGTTTCCGAGTCAATTGTCGAAAACAACCACACCTTAGAAACTGCCCCAATATCCCATTGGGAGGGTAGATTTATCCCCTCCCCTATCACCACCGCCAAAGACAAGGCTTCAAGCCCGTCGGAGAAGCCTTTATGGCAACAATTTATCATCTGGGGTGGTGGCAATATGGTGATAGTAGCTTTACTTGCTACATTTTTGCTCCGCCATCATGAAAATTTCCGGTTTAAAAATTTATCAAAAACAGTATTTGACAATACAACTAGCGCGACTCAATTTCCCCAGTTATCACCTACTACCCAAAACCGCAGTACCAGCAAAATTAGTTTGAATACAGACTCTAAAAAACGCAATCAAGCCATTTTGGAGCTAGGAAAAATGTCTCTTGTCCCTACTCAACCAGGGGATTTGGTGACAGCGATCGCCAAATCCCGGAAAATTAAAGCGAACACACCAATATACGCAAAAGCACAGGAAAATATTCAAGTTTGGTGTCAGATGATTTTAGAGTTGGCACAAGCACAAGCCGAACAAAGAAAATATGAAAATGCTATAGCCACGGCTCAGTTAATTACCAAAAAAGAGCCGCTTTATTCCCAAGCTGAAACTGTGATTAAAAAATGGCAAATAGAGGCTAAGCAGTATGTGAGCAATAAGACTCTCTTAGATACAGCTACAGCATTAATTATTCCTGAACAAGCTTCTACTTATAATCGTGCCATTGCCGTTGCTAAAAAAATACAACGGGGACAACCGGGTTTTGAAATCGCCCAAACATCAATTAACCAGTGGAGTGAAAAAATCTTAAATCTAGCCAAAATTCGGGCTAATCAAGGAGATTTTCAGGGTGCTATCTCCACTGCTATTTTAGTTCCTACAGGTGCGATCGCTTACGAAGATGCTCAGGATGCTATGCAAAAATGGCAACTTCAGAAGAATTAGTTCAGTGGTCAGTGGTCAGTGGTCAGTGGTCAGTGGTCAGTGGTCAGTGGTCAGTGGTCAGTTATAAAACGTGAATCACCTATTACCTATTACCCATTACCTATTAGCAGTACTGTGAAATATCCTCGCCGCAGGTATCGGCTAGATAGCACATTGCTCTAAATCGTAAACCTACTAATTCTTCATACAAGGGGTTAAGCTTGCACAATGGTGGAATGTGAAACAGGGTTTTACCAAATAGCTTGATATCGCGCTCAAATGGACACTGAGCGGGAATTAATTGACATAAACGGTGAGCTAATTGGCGATCGCTGACTTGGATGCTATCTAACCAATTTCGCAAAGGACGTAAAAATCCCCAAACAGGCTTAGGTCTAATATCCTGTAAAGGACTCACATTAGTTTCACTAGCGTCTGTTTGATTTAGAGAAACCCAACTTGATACAAAAATATTTTTGTTGGTACTTTTAGATACCTTCATGGTAATTATTCTCTTCTTATGAGGGTATTCATCTTACTGATGAATATACAATATGACAAGAATTGTCACCGGAAAACAGTATTATGACGGAAATTTTATCAAAGATCAAAGATCCCATAAACCGGTTTCCAAATTTCAATCCATCTGTTAATAGTTACTAAAAATATAGTCAAATATTTCTAGCTTGGTAAGGAACACACACCTTACAGGACTAACTACAAGCCACTAAAACTGAGTTTCTATCAAAGATAGAGTCCCCAACTACTTTTCTGAATATGTTCAAAGAACCGTTTAAGTCTGCTGAATAATGTTTACCAGACTGGGACTTAAATAAACCTCTTTTAACTCTTTTACTTAAATATTGCATTGCTCATGCTTTTTGATTGGTTCAAAGTCCAGAAAACTACATTTTGATGTATATCTTTCTGTAGTAATTTGTACCTTGATTCCCCTAAGTATCCTACTGATTCAATCCTATTGATAACTTGACACAGTTAAGATTTTAGTGAACACATCTGCCTTTGGGTGTGATTTATCTTAATTGTAACACAACTTAATATAGTAACTATTATCAATAATCACGATCAAGGAAAATACTCTTAAATAGCTAACTTCAGAGATAGACACCAATATTACGCTGGACTGTTTTGCAAAGCAGTGATATTGTTCCTGATGTTTACCCCTAGTCTTCCAGGCTTATGGATAGTTATTAGCAGTTATTAGCTGCGGCCGTGGTATTATCTCTAATTTCTTTCTCGATGACACCATAGCTTTAATTCTTACACTGCTTACTCTCAGTCCAAATCTATCTTGAGGCTTAAATCCCATTCCTGAGAATTTTTGAGTATTCTTGCACCAGAGACGGTAAATTCACGTCCAATCCCAACATTATGTTAAAAAACAATAAAATTACTTGATTTAACTCGTTCTAACTTTGTTGAAATTCCCCGTTTCCCATTAAAAAACGCAAAGATGCTCAAAAACACCTTTGCGCCTTGGCATGAGATAACTCTTAAGAAGCCACAGCAGTAGAACGAGTGCGTCGTCTTCTGCCGTCAGAAACCTTCACAGCAGGCTCTTCCGGGACTTGCATCAACAAAGTCAAAGCTGGTTGACATTGCAACTCTCTCCGCATGGAACGAGCTAACTCCCGTTCTAAAGTTTCCTGCAATCCACCCCAGTCTGTATCTGCGGGTTGTCCTCCAGCAGGGGAAAACTCCAACCAACGTACACCAAGAATTTCTTCAATGCGTTGTTGTACCCATTTTTGTAGAAGCGATCGCTCAATACTCGTCACCACACCTTGCATATGTAGTTCTGGTTTAGCCATGAGCTTACCACTCCAATCAATAGCCGCAGCAATAGTTACCATACCTTCTGAAGCCATGCGTTGGCGTTCTTCCAAGACTTTAGAACTAACCATACCCGAACTAGAAGTATCCACCAATTCAATGCCAGCGGCCACTTGACCAGAAACGCGGATAGAATTTTCTGTCAATTCTATGACATCACCATTTTTGATAATTACGATATTTTCTGCCGGAATGCCCATACTTTGAGCAGTTTCCGAATGCTTGACTAACATCCGATGTTCACCGTGGAATGGGACAAAGAACTTAGGACGAGTTAAAGCAATCATCAGCTTTTGTTCTTCTTGACAGCCGTGGCCGGAAACGTGGATACCTTTATCCCGTCCATAGACCACTTTTGCTCCCTGAATCATCAATTTATCAATGGTATTAACCACTGCAATGGTATTACCGGGAATGGGGTTAGCGGAGAATGCAACTGTATCTCCTTGACGAATTTTGATATGGGGATGTTCTTTATTAGCAATTCTTGTCATTGCTGCCATTGTCTCACCCTGAGAGCCAGTAGTTAAGATTAACACTCTTTCATCTGGCATTCCTCGGACAGTATGCAGCGGTTGAAATAGACTATCTTCACATTTGATATAACCTAAATTCCGCGCATGGGCGATTAAATTTAACATGGAACGCCCGACAACTGTGACAACACGATTATGTTTCTTTGCCAATTGCAGAATCATGTTAATGCGATGGACACTGGAGGCAAAGGTAGTAACAAATAAACGTCCAGTAGCCTGGTAAAATACTCGGTCAAGGTTGGGAAAAACAGCACGTTCAGAAGGTGTAAATCCTGGAACTTCTGCATTAGTGGAATCACTTAATAAACAGAGTACGCCTTTTTCACCATGTTCAGCTAAACGTTGTAAATCAAAGGTTTCACCATCTACGGGAGTATGATCAATTTTAAAATCTCCCGTGTGGATGACTACACCTAATGGTGTGTGAATAGCAACGGTAAAGCTATCAGCAATGGAGTGAGTATTGCGAATATATTCCACAAAGAAATGTTTGCCAATTCGCACTACGTCACGGGGGAGGACTGTTCTTAATTCTGTGCGGTCTCTGACTCCTGCTTCTTCGAGTTTACCTTCTAGCATGGCCAGTGCTAGTCTTGGTCCATGAATCACGGGAATATCAAACTGCTTCAAATGAAAAGCAATACCACCTATATGGTCCTCATGACCATGAGTGACGATCATGCCTTTAATTTTGTGGCGATTTTCCCTGAGATAAGTTGTATCAGGTAATACTATGTTTACGCCGTGCATGGCCTCTGTGGGAAAGGCTAATCCTGCATCTAACAGGATAATTTCGTCCTCATACTCGAACACACAAGTATTTTTACCTATTTCGTGTAAGCCGCCCAAAGGAATAATTTTCAGAGCGGAATTAGCTTCGGTTTTAACCATTTTCTCCTGGAGATTGTTTTTTGTTGTGAATCAGTTGATAGTTCGGTTTTTTGTATAAAAGGAAACTTTACACTTCCGTTTAAATCCAGCTTTTATAGAGTCATATTTGATTTCATTGCCATCAAATTGAGTCATTTTTATATTAGACTTTTCGCATAATTGCCTAATTTGTGATGTTAAGCGCAGGTAAACATCCTGAAGATTCTTCCGTTGGGAATGAGATATATCATTTTTGGACTTTTGCAAAAGGTCTTTTGTTCAGTTGTAGCACAGGTGCTTAAATTGTAATTTACTAACAAGTACACATTCTTTATAAATAAATTCCTTACTTATTCTTGTTTAGATTAAATTCAGCTTTTGCATCACTGATTCTAACTTATTCAACACATCTGTATCAGCTTCACACAGGGGTGGACGAGTTGAACCTACTTCCCAACCTTGTAGCTTCAGTGCTGCTTTGATAGGAATGGGATTTGTAGTTAAAAATAAAGCTTTAAACAATGGGAACAGTTCTAGATGAATGTCGGTAGCAATTTGCATTTTTCCTAGACGAAATGCGCGAATCATCTCTTGTAGTTGATTACCTACTAGGTGAGAAGCCACACTTACCACACCTTCAGCGCCTATTGCTAACATGGGTAGGGTTAAAGAATCGTCTCCAGCATAAATCTGAAATTCTTTTGGTGTCAAGCGGCGAATTTCACTAACTTGATCTAAGTTACCACTGGCTTCTTTAATGGCGACAATGTTATCAATTTCCGCTAAATGTACCACTGTTTCTGGCAGCAGGTTTTGACCAGTCCTGCCAGGAATATTATATAACATCATGGGCAGATCGGGACAAGATTCTGCTATTGCCTGAAAATGCTTATATAATCCTGCTTGTGGTGGTTTGTTGTAATAGGGAACTACTTGTAAAGAACCATGTACTCCTATTTTAGCCGCTTTTTGGGTGGCTGCGATCGCTTCTTTGGTGTAATTAGAACCACACCCAGCTATTACTTTAGCTTTTCCTGATACAGTCTGCAACACCTCCACAAATAATTGGTATTCTTCTTCCCAACTCAGTGTTGGGGATTCTCCTGTTGTTCCACATACCACTAGTGCATCTGTACCGTTATTCACTAGATGGTCTGCTAGTTTTGCGACTACATCATAATTAATACTACCGTCTGCTTGAAACGGCGTAATCATAGCGGTTACTATTGTGCCAAAATCTCCCACACTCTTTTCTCTCCTAAGTTAGTTGTCCGTTTTCCGTTGTTAATTACCCGTGAGAAATGACTCAATTAAAATTTATAGTCTAAGTAGATTTTAGTAAATTCTTCTCTACTAATAATTCTGCTATTTGTACTGCGTTTAAGGCTGCACCTTTACGGATTTGATCTCCACACAGCCACAATTCTAACCCACAAGGATGAGAAATATCTTGACGAATTCTGCCTACTAAAACTTCATCTTTCCCACTAGCTTCTATAGGCATAGGAAAGTAATTTGCTTGCCAATCTTCCACTAATTTAACACCGGGTGATATTCTTAAAATTTCTCTAGCTTCCTCTGGATTAAAGGGAGTGGCAAATTCTAAATTAATGGCTTCCGAGTGAGCGCGGAGGACGGGAACACGGACACAGGTGGCGGTAATTTTGATTTCTTGACTACCAAAGATTTTCCGGGTTTCGTTGACCATTTTCATTTCTTCCTCACAATAGCCCCAAGGTGTTAAGGGGGAATTATGGGTAAATAAATTAAATGCCAATGGGTAAGGTAAGACCTCGGCTACTGGTTGCTGTCCTTGTAGTATAGCTTCACTTTGGATTTTTACTTCTTCCATGGCTTTAGCTCCAGCGCCACTGGCAGATTGATAGGTAGCTGCTACAATTCTTTTCACTGGTTTGACCTGATGTAATGGCCATACTGCCAATGACATGAGAATTGTGGTACAGTTGGGGTTGGCGATAATTCCCTGATGATTAGCTGCTGCTTGGGGATTTACTTCCGGGACTACTAAAGGTACATCCGGGTTCATGCGGAAGGCACTAGAATTATCAATTACCACTGCTCCCTTTTCCACTGCTACTCCAGCCCAAGTTTTGGAGATGCCACCTCCAGCACTAGCTAATACTATATCCACATTTTCCCAGACATGATCACTTACTGCCTGAATGGGGATATCCTCACCTTTGAATTTTAGTGTTTTTCCCGCGCTGCGTGGCGATGCTAATAATTTCAGGTCAGCTAAGGGAAAGTTCCGACTTTCTAGTAATTCCAGCAACTCCGTACCTACAGCACCAGTTGCACCCAAAATAGCGACACGATAGGATTTAGACAAACTCGACTCCTCCTTTAAGAGGTAATTAACAATTTTTTTTGCACGACTCAAAAAATTATCTCTTTTCTTCCTCTCAACGGTGGGCATCGGTGGGCATTAAATAATAAAATTTGCATATTTTCGGAATATTATCTTATTTTTTGAGGTTTATTGAGGAATTTGAGACTTGGTTAAATCGCAGTTGACAACAATACAATTTAGTTATGACAATCAAATATACCACATTATCCTATAATATAACATTGTACAATAAAATTGTACAGCAAAATGCAAGAAAAGGAAAATCAAGGCCATTGACACTTAGGTATTTTAAATCAGCCCTGATTGTTAAGTTATGTTACCGGGATTAGGGCTGCTATGTGGAAATAATATCATAAAGTGTTCAATCCCTCACTTTTGACGATAAAATGGATATCTGCTCAGGGGTATCTATCCACCAATGGCAGGGAATGATGCCTGATCAGCACATCCTAACCGTGAGATATCAAGATATAATCGCCGAGGCTATCTTAGTTTCTCACTGTAGTGGGCGATCGCGTCTTGTGTATGATCCTCAGATCAAAATATCATAAAAATAGAAACAAAGCATGAAAGTTACCCAGGAAAAACTTCCCGCCAGTCAAATTGGTTTGGAAATAGAAATTACATCGGAAATTACCAAACAAAAATACGAGCAAGTCATCAAAAATTTAACTAAGACCGTAAATATTCCTGGGTTTCGCAAAGGGAAAGTACCCCGGCAAATATTAGTACAACGGCTGGGAACGAGTCGTGTTAAGGCAACTGCTTTAGAAGAAATTATTCAAGAAGGTATTGAGCAAGCAATTAAACAAGAGGCCATTAGCGCCATTGGTCAACCTCAGTTACGCTCATCCTTTGATGATTTAATTAACAATTATGAACCGGGACAACCCCTAATTATTGCGGCGGCTGTGGATGTAGTACCAGAAATCAAGTTGAACAAGTATACTGGTTTAGAGGCCAAAGCAGAGGAAATCAAGTATGACCCCAGCCGCGTAGATACAGTTATTGACGAACAAAGAGATAAATTAGCCACATTAGTACCTGTAGAAGGACGGGCTGCACAAATCGGTGATATGGCAGTTATTGATTTTAAAGGTGTAATTGCTAAAGCTGAAGGTGATGATCCTGACAGTGAACCCAAACCAATTCCTGGTGGTCAAGGAACGGATTTTCAAGTTGAGTTACAAGAGGATAAGTTTATTCCCGGTTTTGTTTTGGGTATAGTGGGGATGAATCCTGGAGAAACCAAAGAAGTAGCGGCTCAATTCCCAGAACCCTACGGTAACGAAGAATTATCTGGTAAAGCGGCTTTGTTTACAATCACACTCAAAGAAATTAAAACCAAAGAACTGCCAGAATTAGATGACGATTTTGCTCAAGAAGTCAGCGAATTTGAGACATTAGAGGAATTGCGGGCATCATTAACACAAAGGTATGAAAAAGAAGCGGCAGATAAAACCAAAGAAAATCAGCAAGAGGCTTTATTAACCGAACTACTGAATCATGTGGAAATAGATTTACCGACAACATTCATTGATCAAGAAGTTGATGCTATGCTGACACAAACAGCGATGAAGTTGTCTGAACAGGGGATAGACGTGAAAAAGCTATTTACCCAGGAAATTATTCCCCAATTGCGGGAAAGATCAAAACCGGAAGCTGTGGAACGTATTAAGCGTTCTTTATCCTTAAAAGAAATTGGTAAACGGGAATCTATCGAAGTGACCAATGAAGAAGTGGAAGCGAGAGTCACGGAATTGATAGCAGAATACCCTAATGAAGACTTGGATAAAAATAGACTCAGTGGCGTTGTCAAGGAAGAACTTTTAACCAAAAAGATCGTAGACTGGTTACTAGAACGCTCATCTGTGGAATTAGTACCGGAAGGTTCTTTAAGTTCTACAGCAGCCGAAATAGATTCCCCAGTCCAAAGCGCGGAAACAGTTCAGGCAGAAGAAACTAGTAATCCTGAGTAATGGGTAATGGGTAATTGGTAATGGGTAATGGGTAATTGGTAATTAGTAGTTAGGAAACATCTTTCCCCTACTCCCTACCCCCTGCCTCCCCTACCTTCTGAATTGTGCCGTAGGGCATAATGGTTAAAAGTTCACAATTCGATTCCATTTATTGTTAAATATTCTAGTATGCTTGTATCGCAGTCGGGAAATTACCCAATTACCAGTTTGAGTTCTCTAGCCAATAGCCGCAACCTAAGCAGCCCCAGCAACATCGTCCCGATGGTGGTAGAACAGTCTGGTATGGGAGAAAGAGCTTTTGATATCTACTCCCGCTTACTGCGCGAGCGGATTATTTTTTTAGGAACACCCATAGATGATGTGGTGGCTAATTCAATTGTCGCCCAATTACTATTCCTAGATTCTGAAGACGCGGAAAAAGATATCCAATTGTACATTAATTCTCCTGGCGGTTCTGTTTACGCTGGTATGGCAATCTATGATACAATTCAACAAATACGTCCCGATGTGGTAACTATCTGTTTTGGACTAGCCGCGAGCATGGGGGCCTTTTTACTAACATCTGGAACTGCTGGAAAGCGGATGTCTTTACCTGACTCCCGGATTATGATTCACCAGCCCCTGGGTGGCGCTCAAGGACAGGCCATTGACATTGAAATTCAAGCGCGAGAAATTCTTTACATTAAGGGTGAATTAAATCAATTAATGGCCAAACATACTGGTCAACCTTTGGAAAGAATTGAAGCTGATACAGAGCGCGACTTTTTCATGTCAGCAGAAGAGGCGAAGAATTATGGTTTGATCGATCAGGTCATTTCTAGGCAAAATCTTCCCACAGCAGGGTAAAACGTCACTATTCTGAAATAAGAGGCTGATATGTCTAAGTACGACTCCCATTTAAAATGTTCATTTTGTGGTAAGTCTCAAGAGCAAGTACGTAAATTAATCGCAGGTCCGGGAGTCTACATCTGCGACGAATGCGTTGACTTGTGTAATGAAATCCTCGATGAGGAATTGCTGGATACAAGTAATGCCGCCTCACCACCGGCACAAAAGTCAGAACCACCGGAAAAACGCCGCACCCGTTCGTCTAATCTCTCTTTTAATCAAATCCCGAAACCAAGAGAGATTAAAAAATATTTAGATGAACACGTGATTGGCCAGGATGAAGCTAAAAAAGTCCTGTCGGTGGCTGTTTACAATCACTACAAGCGGTTGGCTGTTCTTCAGTCTAAGGCTAGTGGTAAACCAGGTGCAGATGATGCTATAGAACTACAAAAGTCTAATATTTTACTCATTGGACCAACTGGTTGTGGTAAGACTCTATTAGCACAAACTCTAGCCAAAATTCTGGATGTTCCCTTTGCGGTGGCCGATGCTACAACCCTAACGGAAGCGGGCTATGTGGGGGAAGATGTAGAAAATATCTTGTTGCGACTGTTACAAGTGGCAGATTTGGACGTGGAAGAGGCTCAAAGGGGGATTATCTACATTGATGAAATTGATAAAATCGCCCGTAAAAGTGAAAATCCTTCAATTACCAGAGATGTTTCTGGGGAAGGGGTACAGCAAGCTTTGCTGAAAATGCTAGAGGGGACTATTGCTAATGTACCACCCCAGGGCGGACGTAAGCACCCGTACCAAGACTGTATTCAAATTGACACAAGCAATATCTTGTTTGTCTGTGGTGGTGCTTTCGGCGGTTTGGAAAAGGTTGTAGATCAGAGAATTGGCAAAAAGTCAATGGGCTTTGTGCAACCAGGAGAAGCGCAAACTAAGGAAAAACGCGCTGCTGACACCCTGCGTCATCTACAACCGGATGATTTGGTCAAATTTGGCATGATTCCTGAGTTTATCGGGCGCATTCCTATGGTGGCTGTAGTAGATCCTTTGGATGAGGAGGCACTGATGGCAATTTTAACAGAACCACGGAGTGCCTTGGTGAAACAGTACCAAAAACTACTAAATATGGATAATGTCCAGTTAGATTTTAAACCAGATGCGTTAAAAGCGATCGCTCAAGAAGCTTATCGGCGGAAAACTGGGGCGCGAGCTTTACGAGGTATTGTGGAAGAATTGATGCTAGATGTGATGTATGAGTTACCTTCCCGTAAGGATGTGACTCGTTGTACTATCACTAAGGAAATGGTGGAAAAACGTTCTACTGCTGAATTACTAGTACATCCTTCTTCTTTACCAAAACCAGAATCAGCATAATTGTCAGTTGTCAATTGTCAATTGTCAATTGTTGCTCATCAGTTGTCAGTTGTCAATTGTCAATTGTTAGTTTTTAACTGTTAGTTTTTACTTGTTAGTTTTTACTTGTTAGTTTTTACTTGTTAGTTTTTACTTGTTAGTTTTTAACTATTACCATGACTTATATAAATGTTCGGGGTGTTGATCATTATTACGAGTGGGTCAAAAAACCATCAAATATTATTAAACCAGTAATGGTTTTTATGCACGGTTGGGCGGGTTCAGGCAGATATTGGCAAAGTACCGCTAAAGCGTTATTAGATAATTTTGATTGTTTACTTTACGATATGCGCGGGTTTGGGCGTTCTCATGTTCAACCTGATTTAAGTTATGAATTAACAGAATATGCGGAAGATTTAGCGGTGTTATTAAATCAGTTAAATCTGGAGCGTGTTTATATTAATGCTCATTCTATGGGTGCTTCCATAGCGACTTTATTTCTCAACCGCTATCCGCAAAAGGTAGAAAAAGCAATTTTAACCTGTAGCGGTATTTTTGAATATGATGAAAAGGCTTTTGCAGCTTTTTATAAGTTTGGAGGATTAGTAGTTAAATTCCGTCCTAAGTGGTTAGGAAAAATCCCTTTAGCCGATAGAATGTTTATGGCTAGATTTCTCCATAGTCCCATTCCTAAATCTGAACGTCAGGCTTTTTTAGAAGATTTTATTAATGCTGATTATCAAGCGGCTTTGGGAACAATTTTCACTTCTGTGAGTAAGGAACAAGCGGAATTTATGCCCCAAGAATTTGCTAAATTAACTGTACCAACTTTGTTAGTAGCGGGGGAATATGATATTATTATTCCCGCTGAGTTGGGTAAAAAAGCAGCGGCTTTAAATGATCAGGTTGAATTAGCAATTATTCCTAATACTGCACATTTTCCCATGTTAGAAGATGCAGAAACTTATTTAGCAAGGGTAAGAGATTTTTTAAATATTTCTTAAATACAGGGAACAGGGAACAGGGAACAGGGAACAGGGAACAGGGAACAGGGAACAGGGAACAGGTTTTGAATAACTTTACTTTTTGTTAATTATGTCGGTTTTTTTCCGTTCACCTACTTAAAATAATATAAAATATAAAATGGGCGATCGCTAATAAAGTCCTATAAATCTTAACATCATCTAGACGATAATTTTAACTATTTTCAAGTATTGTGTTATAATTAATTCAGAGTTAGAAGAGTAAAAATATCATGATTTTAGCTGTGAAAAATGCTCTTTCCACAATTGCACCTAAGTTAACTTATGATGTGTTGATTGAACATCAAGAAGATGGCACGGTTAAAGCGACATTGTTAAGTTTACCAGAATTTCAAGGTTTAGGTGCGACTAAAGAAGAAGCTTTAAATGATCTGATTCAACTTTTTCAAGCCCGAAAACCAGAAATAGTAACTTTAGAAATTAAATGTTATGAAACTAAAAATCCTTTAATCGAAGTTACAGAAATAGGCAATAATGAAGGTAATGCTTGGGATGTGCTAGAGGCCTTAACAGGAACTATTGAAGCACCAAGTGATTGGTCAAGTCAACATAATCACTATTTATATGGTAATTCTAAACATGACAATGAGATCAGAGAATGAATCAGGAAAGACTATTTTTAGATACGGTATTTATTCAGGCTTTATTAAACAAGAATGATCAATACCATATTCAAGCAAAAGCATTATTACCAAGGGTGAAAAATGCTGTTGAAGTATGGATAACAGAAGCCATTTTAATAGAAGTTGGTAATGCTTTAAGTGCAGTGAACCGCACAGCATCAGTTCAGTTTATTAATCAGTGTTATCAAACAGATAATATCAAAGTTGTCAGTGTAGATACACCGCTTCTTATGGGTGCGCTGGAACTTTATCACAGTCGTCAAGATAAAAATTGGGGTTTAACAGATTGTATCTCATTTATTGTGATGAAAGAACAGGGTTTAATTTATGCTGTAACGGCTGATATTCA
Source organism: Dolichospermum sp. FACHB-1250 (assembly GCF_014696335.1). Classification (NCBI taxonomy): domain Bacteria; kingdom Bacillati; phylum Cyanobacteriota; class Cyanophyceae; order Nostocales; family Aphanizomenonaceae; genus Dolichospermum; species Dolichospermum sp. FACHB-1250. The sequence goes on along the minus strand of NZ_JACJPZ010000065.1, from coordinate 385 downwards.
TTTTGTTCAAGCTGGTTTTGTGGCTTTATTAAGGAATCCAGGGAATAAGTAAATTGTCAGAATCAGGATATCCAAGATTAGAGGATTAACAGGATGTTTTTGAGAAAATATAGGTTTTTGTGAATGATAGAAAATATATTTTCCTGATAAAATTGTCTGATAGCGTAGCGTGGCGCAAGCCATATCAGGATATCCAGGATTAGAGGATTAACAGGATGTTTTTGAGAAAATATAGGTTTTTGTGAATGATAGAAAATATATTTTCCTGATAAAATTGTCTGATAGCGTAGCGTGGCGCAAGCCATATCAGGATGTCCAGGATTAGAGGATTAACAGGATGTTTTTGAGGAAATATAGGTTTTTGTGAATGATAGAAAATATATTT
>NZ_JACJPZ010000064.1:0-21191 GCF_014696335.1 Dolichospermum sp. FACHB-1250 | reverse complement strand
CTCTCATTTCTTGCTTTCTGAATAATAAATTTTTTAATCATCTTGAATTCGGACTCCTTAGGAAACTTTACTTTCTCACACCACCCCCCTTTTAATGATATGTATTCTCATTAAGCTTATTTCTCTTTAATTGATCGTTAGTTATTATGTACTACTATCTCTGCTTTTTTGATCTGTGACAGTTCAGGGTGCGGAATGTGGGTTTTAATGTCCTCCATTTAGGTAAAGTTTTTCCATCTTTGCAATATTGGGGAATAGGAAATGTAGCAATTTCCCCATCTCGTGAACCAATAAATATTACACGTTCTCTATTTTGTGGTACTCCATAATCTGCTGCTTCTAAAAGGTTGTAAACTACGTTATATTCTATTGCTTGCATTTCTGATAATACCACTTTTAAAGCAGAACCAGGCATTTCATCAGGTTCTAAAGGTGGGTAATCTTTTCTGCGTTGATTAATTGGTCTGTGACGCAGAGGAGCAGAAAGCAAACCTTTAACATTTTCCATTAAGAAAAAACGGGGTTGGACTTCTTTAACAATGCGAATAAAATCCATAAATAAACTACCGCGAGGGTCCATAACTGAACCTCTTTTTCCTGCGGTGCTAAATGGTTGACATGGGGGACCACCTGTGACTAAATCTACTTCACCAGGTTGTAAAGCACGGCCTAAATTGAAAACTCTTCCTCCTTCTTGCAGTAATTCTTGAGAACTAACATTTTGTATTTCTCTGGGAATAGCACTTTCTTGAAGAAAGGGACGATTAAGAGCAATAGTTTTGACAGCATCACGATCTTTTTCTACTACAGTTACAGTGTGAAAACCTGCTTGTTCTAATCCTAAATCTAGACCATAAGCACCTGTAAATAATGAAATAGAAATAGCTTTACCATCTATCACGGTTCTTGCTCCCAATTCTGAATATCACTAATTATATACTCCTTGAGTCTATTATATCTTTTATATCCAATAAAAGCGATTTCTAGGTCGCGCAACGCTTACGCTCTTTTCAGATCCCAAAATCATCAGTTAAGCTGACATGAAACGCTGTGTAGGTTCAGGAATTTTTCGACCTAACTCTTGAGCAGTTTCTATCCATTCCTGCATAATAATTTCTATATTTTGCAGTGCTTCTTGATAAGTTTCTCCATCAGCAGCACATCCCGGTAAATCTGGAACTTCTGCAATAAATGATTGGTCTTCTTGACTCCAATAGAGATTAATTTCATAGCGCAGAGTCATCTTAACCTCCTAGCTGATATTTAAGTAACATTTCCCGGACTTGTTTAACTTGATATGCTTTGGCTTTTCCTTGTTTGGGTTGAAGGTTCAATATTTCTTCAACTCCTTGTTTTGTAAAAATGTGGTGACTACCACGAATTCTTTCATCAAATCCTAATCTGATCAAGAGTTGACACAATTGCTCAAAGGATATATTTTCATCAGATGCGCCTAATGGATTTTTCACCATTAATAATTTCTTGAATTGTTTGATAAGATATTCCTAAAACTTCGGCAAAATCGTGATAATTAATTTCTAAATCATCTAAAATATCTGATATTACTTCACCTGGATGTATTGGTCTTGCTAATCTCTCATCAGTAATATTTTGCCAATTATTCATAATTAATATTCCTTAAATAATTAACCCACAGCATATTCTGTAAACTTCCTCATAAAAGGAGACTGAAAACCTAACACAATATCCTCTTTACTCACTCCCGCAGCTACTAAATTAGCAGCAATATCATCCTCAGTACCATTCCATTGCAGCCAAATTTTACCACCTTTAATATCAATATGAATGATACAACTATGTACCCAATTTTGACCTTCCCAACCAACATGAACTATTTGATAATGATCACGTTGTGTATCAAAAATCGTCTCAACTTCTATATTGCCGTAAGCTGGTTGTGCTTCACCATATTCTTTTAATATTTCTTGAACTATTTGACGGTATTGAGTTAATTTATCCATTGAAAAATCACCTCTTTCTATACATCATAAATTACCATTTTTACACTACGAAGAAGTATGGCAGATTCGTAATTTTGTTTTTGAAGTTCAGCTTCTGCAAAATAGGTTTTAAAATTTTACGCCTTTTATACTCATCTATAAGACCCTTGATAAAACCTTCTAGATAACCTTTAATTTCTGCACGAGTTTTTGAACTAATAGCTGCCATATTCAAAATTAAACCGATAGAATGATTGTTAACAATGCCTTTGCTAAATGGTAAATGACAGGAATAGAAACTGCATTACCAAATTGATGTTTGGCTGTATTTTCATTATCCGCTATTTTGAAACTTTTAGGAAATCCTTGTAATCTTGCGTAATTTTCTGCGGTTAAAGGTTTAAATCGCTTTGGTTGATAAATTTTTTTGATAAATGTTTGCTTATATGCTTCAGGTTCTTCACATTCTATAGATATAGTAGCCACATAATCTCTTGTTCCAGTTGCGGTTAAAGTTCCAATCGCATCAGCATGAGGTAAAAATATTTTAGAAATACCATTAATACCTGAAGAAATTTTAGAATTTACAAATTCATAACCTTTACCTTCTACAAGACGAAGAATTTCTTTGTCTACTAAGCTGTTAATTTCTGCAATCTGTAAATTAGAAGTTAAAGATTCTAATACTTCAAATTTTAAAGGATTACCATCTTTTTCACCATAAATTTTCTTTCTTCTATTTTTTAAAATAGTTTGACATATTAACTTTTCTCTATAATTTGTTTCTATTAATTCCCAAGAATGAATTGTAGTATGTCCATCTCTAATATCAGCAAAAGTAAAGAAATCGTTTAATTCATCTATTTTTTGGAATCTGCCTCTAGAAGCTGGAATTTTGCCATCATTAAATAAAACTTCTGGAGGAAATTTCTTTTTAGGAAAATTAGTTTTTTCAATTCCAGGAATTATATCATAAAGTTTTAAGCGTTTATTTAATGGTTTAGGAAAAGTAAACCCCCAATAATTTGCAATATCATTTCTAATACCAACAATAAATATTCTGTCTCTATCTTGAGGTAAACCAAAATCATAGGAATTTAGCACCTGATATTTAACTATATAGCCAAATGATGTTAAATTACTAAGTATATATTCTAAACTTTGTCTGTTTCTTGGCTCGGTTAAACCCTTGACATTCTCAAATATAAATGATTTAGGTTTATTAACTTCTACAACTCTAAAAACATCAAGCCATAGTTTACCTCTGGGGTCATCTAAACCTTGCATTTTACCTGCTATAGACCAAGGTTGACAAGGCACACCACCAACTATTAAATCTATTTCAAAAGGTAATTTGTTTAAATTTGTAATATCTCCTAAATATGGTTCATCTGCATTATGATCACTAATAAAATTATTTTTATAAACCTTAATAGCTTCTTTATCTATTTCTGAATATCCTAAACAAATTCCTCCTAATTCTTCTAAAGGAATTCTAAATCCACCTATTCCAGCAAATAAATCTACAAATGTAAACTTTCTTGTACAACTTATAATTTTAGTCGGTTGGAATAATTGAAATAATTCTAATTGTTGAGCATGAGCGCTGCTTTCCATAAGGTTTATGAGTAAAGTTCTAAATAGATTTTCACATTCTATACTGTCACCAGTAAAGCGATTCCTAGGTCGCGCAACGCTTACGCATTCCCCACATCCTCAAACAGCGAACTGCTTGCAGCAGCGTAACGCTTACGCAATTACACATCACAAAAAAGCGAACTGATTGCAGCAGCGCAACGCTTACGCCTAAATTCATCACCAGAATAAAAAATGATAAGATACTAATAAAATTTTATTCATATTAGAAACTTATGAACGTGAGTTTTGCGATACCAAAAGAACTTGAGTCTTATCTTGAGATTCAGCTTCAATCTGGCAATTATGATACTGTAGCGGACTATTTTTTGATGTTGTTGCAGCAAGATAAACTGCGTAAGGATGCTCAAGCAAATATTTGAATGGATGGAGGTAAATAGAGAGTAATAAAATTCATATTTATTCTACACTAATGTCATAACTTTATTATATTCTTCCTTATGACTTTGCAAAGCATCCCAGACATCAACCTTTTGCTGAAGATTCAACCAAAGTCTATGTCCATTTCCTAAAGCTTTACCAAGACGAATTGCAATATCTACTGTAATGGATTTTTCACCATTAATAATTTCCTGAATTGTTTGATTAGATACTCCTAAAATTTCAGCAAAATTGCTAGGATTAATATCTAAATCATCTAAAATATCTGCAATTACTTCACCAGGATGTATTGGTCTTACTAATCTATCTTGAGTAATATCTTGCAAATTATTCATAATCAATACTCCTTAATAAATTTTACTACAGTTAGTTAACAAGCTCTACACAATTAATATCATATTAACACAGGATTTAATGATAATCTTCAAGATTAACATCATAAGCATCACCATCTTCAAATTTAAAAGTTATCCGCCAGTTTCCTGATACCTTAATTGACAAAGTTCCTTTTCTGTCTCCTTTTAATTCATGCAAATCATATCCCGGTAATCTAATATCCTCTACAATTAAAGCTGAGTCTATAACTTCAAGTCTGATTCTAATTTTATTTTCTAAATTTGCGGGAACTCCTTTATTAAAATTTTCTTTAAACAGATTTTCTAAGGATTTATTTTTAAATGTTTGAATCATCTATCTTTTATTTGTTAATTTTATCTGATTATTAAGGAGGCAGGTATAAAACCTGCCCATGTAATCCTATTCTATCCCCTCAATCCGATTTTCCACCTCCTGATACAACTCTCTCAACCGGTCTAAATTCTCCTCACTCGTCTCCCAATAACCGCGTCCATTCATTTCCAACAAAGTAGAAACAATCTTGCGGAAAGAATGAGGATTGAGATTCATCAACCGCTTTTGCATTTCCTCATCTTTGATGAAGGTTTCGTTTGTGTCCTCATAAATCCAATTATCCACAGCACCAGCAGTCGCACTCCAACCAGTAGTATTAACCAACCGCTTAGAAAGTTCGCGCACACCTTCGTAACCGTGAGATAACATCCCCTCATACCATTTGGGATTTAACAACTTCGTCCGCGCATCTAAACGCACAGTTTCTGATAAAGTTCTCACCTGTGCATTCGCAGTAGTTGTATCTGCAATGTAAGAAGATGGTTTCTTACCATCTGCACGCAGACTTGCTACTAACTTAGTCGGATCTGAGTCAAAATAGTGGGAAACATCAGTTAAACTGATTTCCGAAGAATCGAGATTCTGGAAAGTTGCATCAGCAGTCTTCAAAGTCGTTTCAAAAATCTCTCTTGACTCATCCATAACCCCAGGATTATCAGAATTGAAAGAGAAAGATTTGCGCTTCAAATACATTTCCTGTAACTCAGCTTCACTGTCCCAAGTGCTATTCTCCACCGCTAAGTTAATATTAGAAGAATAAGAACCAGAAGCATTAGAGAAAACGCGAGTTGCAGCTTGACGCAGATTTATTCCCATGTCCTCCGCTTGTTTCAAAGCGTGCTTGCGGACAAAGTTCATTTCCAAGGGTTCATCAGCTTCTGCTGCCATTTTTACACCTTGATCCAGCAAGTTCATTTGGTTAATGAACAAGTCACGGAATACACCAGAACAATTGATCACTACATCAATTCTAGGACGACCCAATTCTTCCAAAGGTATCAATTCCAACTTGTTCACCCGTCCCAAAGCATCGGGAACTGGACGTACTCCCACCATCCACATAATTTGGGCGAGGGATTCGCCGTAGGTTTTGATGTTATCTGTACCCCAGAGGACACAGGCGATGGTTTCTGGCCAGTTGCCATCATTTTCTGACTTATTCCGCTCTAGCAGCCTATCCACGACGATTTTCGCCGATTGGACTGCGGCAGATGTGGGGATAGATTGGGGATCTAGTGCGTGGATATTTTTACCTGTGGGTAATACGTCAGGATTACGGATAGGATCACCACCAGGACCGGGGAGAATATACTCACCTTCCAAACCTTGCAATAAACCACCAAGTTCGTTATCTGCACAAACTTGTTTTAAGCAAAATTCCAAATATTCAAACAGGGGTTTTAATGCAGAGGTGTCTACTTTGGTGTAACCTGATTGATGCAGTGATTCTACCCAAGGTTCTTTTCTCCCCATGTTGAAGAAGTTCAACTTGGAAACCGCTATCACTCTACCTTCTGCGTCAATTTGTTCTTGAACTAAGGCTGTAACAGCCGCACGGGTAGCGAGGGTGATATCTTGTAATAGTTGTACATCTGCCAAAATTCCGGCATCGTTGTTTTTGTAGATATCCTCAATATTGCGACCGAGACTTTTGGCAATAATTCCGGGTAAACCTTGAATTTCTTCCTCTTGTCGATCTAAACTAGCTATATTGACCAGAGTGGCGATCGCTTCTTCGGCAGTGGGAGGTTTACCAATCACGTGCAGTCCACAAGGTAATAAGCGCGATTCAATCTCCATTAACCGACGATAAACGTTACCAACGATATTATCCCGTTCCTCCGAGGTCATATCCTTAGAATCGGTTTCAGGAATGTGAATATCCTTGTCTAAGTTGACAATACGGCACTTATCCATGATGGAATTGACAATGGAAACACCGCGTCCTGTGTCTTTCAAAGTTTGGTAAGAAGCAATTAACTCGCTAAGTTCCTTCAACCCTTTGTATAAACCAGCATTTTCCGCCGGTGGTGTTAGGTAAGAAATTGTTTCTGCATAACTGCGACGTTTAGCGATTGTAGCTTCACTGGGGTTATTAGCTGCGTAATAATACAGGTTGGGAATTGAGCCAATTAGTTGATCTGGGTAACAATCACCGGACATTCCCATTTGCTTACCAGGCATAAATTCCAATGAGCCATGTGTCCCAAAGTGTAACACTGCGTCAGCGCCCCAAATCCGTTCTAGATAGGTGTAATATGCTGCAAAACCGTGGTGGGGACTTGCGGAACGGGAGAATAACAACCGCATGGGGTCGCCTTCATAACCAAATGTCGGCTGCACACCAATGAACACATTACCAAATTGTTTCCCATAAATCAAGAGATTTTGGCCGTCGCTGTTCAAGTTTCCGGGAGGTGGTCCCCAGTTTTCTTCTAAGCGTTGGGAGTAGGGTGTCAGTGCTTCATATTCTGGCACAGACATTTTGTAAGCAATGTTGAGTTCGGGACTGTTGTATTGTGCTTGTGCGTCGTGGATGACTTGTTCTAGCAACTCTTGGGGGGTTTCGGGAATGTCCTGCACGTCATAACCGTTGTTTCTCAGTCCTTTCATGACTTCATGAATAGAACCGAATACGTCTAAATATGCGGCTGTACCCACGTTACCTTTGTCAGGGGGGAAGCTGAAAACGGTAATAGCAACTTTTTTGTCTAGTTTGGGTTTACGGCGCAGATTCGCCCATTTTAATGCCCGTTGAGCGACTATTTCTACTCTATCTTGGAGTGCGATCGCTCTGCCTGTTGCCCCATCTTTACCTGATAGGATAATCGGCTCAATTGCGCCGTCTAGTTCGGGTATAGCAATCTGTAAAGCCACTTGAATGGGATGTAACCCCAAATCGCTATCTAGCCATTCTTCGGTGGTTTGGAAGACCAAAGGCAAGGCTACCATGTAAGGGCGATTTAACCGTTTTAATGCTTCAATGGCTTTAGGATGATCCTGTCTAGCCGGTCCACCGACTAAAGCGAAACCAGTTAAGGATACTACCGCGTCTATTAACTGCATTTTGGTAATTGGTTCATAGAAGTAAGCTTCTATTGGTTTAGAGAAATCTAAACCACCTGCAAATACAGGGAGAACTCTTGCCCCTAATGATTCCAATTCCTGCACAATTGCCACATAATGGGCATCATCACCAGTAACGAGATGAGTCCGTTGTAATACCAAACCTACGCATGGTGCAAGGGGATCTTTAAGGTGACTAGAAATGTCTTTGCGAGCAGAATACCAGTTCAGATATTCTCGCACATCCTCAAACATGGTTGGTGCTAAAGGATGCCAGATTCCCATATCAGGATAAACAACTGGAGCTTGATAGTCAGCAGCGACAAAGCTTTCTTTCTCTATGCCTTTTAGTACGTATTTATCAGCCAGCATCAGTAAAAAGTTTTCCAGGTTTTCCGCTGAACCACCTAGCCAATACTGAAAACTGAGCATGAAGTTTCTCGCGTCTTGTGCTTTTTCCATGGGGAGGAATTTCAGCACTTGGGGGAGAGTCCGCAATAACTTCAACATTCCGTCTTGGAAACCAGCGCCAGATTTCTCTTTGCGCTTTTTCATGAAGTTAGCAATTACGCTTTTAGATTGTCCTAACTGCGCCAAAGAGAAGCTACCCATTTTATTGAGGCGCATAACTTCGGGCATGGAGGGGAAGACAACGGATACATCTAAGTTATCACGATGGGGTTCGACTGCGGCAACTACTTTTTGTGCTAGGTCTTCAATAAAAATTAGAGAAGCAATGAATATATTAGCACTAGCTATATCACGTTTCAACTCCTCATAGTTTTCAGAGTTGCGTAGTTCTTCAATCAAGTATCCACTGATTTCTATGGCAACGCTGGGATGATTAGCGTTAATTTCCCGTACCGCTTGCGATAATGCACTTTGGTATTGGGATTCTAGCACGACATAGACAACCTTGATTAATTTACGTCCCCGTAAATCGTCAGGTGCAATATGTCTAATAGTGGACTTGACTTGGGTAAACATTCAAATAAGCTCCTTTCAAGCGTGTTCTCATGAAGTTAGTCGCGGTATAACCGTTTGTAACTGCAATTATTTTCGGCAATAAGAGTTTTTTAGCAGAAAACTCGGATTCTGTGGGGGTTTTGTCCTATATCTGACATAAAATGATATAGAAAACAACACATTTATTAATGAATCTTAACAAAGAATACAGGTTCTCTCACCTGATTTTAAATTTTGTTTACATAGCGATGCTGTTATGTAACAAAACGAAACGTTAGTGCTGACAGTATTGTGATATTCTGGTTTTGAGTTGGGCGATAGGGATATTATCTAGAAAATTTCTGCATAACTTGACAAGAATCGCCTGTGATGCTTATTATATCGTTGTATACAAAAGTGTTATACAGAAAAATTCTGTGTAATAACTGGTTATACCAAATCAAATACATCTATTTGTAAATAATGTAGTGACAATGACAATACCTATAGAGCTTATTATTCTAAGTTTGCCGGATAAACTCCGCTCTTTCATATTAGATGCTTCACTAAAAAATTATCATTATTCAACATCTAGGATATTCTTGGACTCCGAAGCCGATTTTCTTATAGAAAGATTGCTCTATGCGGTAGATTGGTGTCTTCTACAGGATTATATGCTTAAACACCATGGTCTTGGGGGAAATCGTCGAGACATCATTGATGGATTTATTACGAACGTTAACCCTAGCCTAGCCGAAACTGTTATCTCAATTCATGAAATGTACCAAAACGATGACACAGTAAAGTTTTTAAGGCAGCTTGTACAGGCACATAAACTCATTTCCAATCGCTTACTTTCTAAAGAAATTGCACAGGATAAAGGTGAGGATAAGGAAAATTCCTACATTGATCCAGATTTTTACCATGCAAGTTATACTAATGATCGGTTCGATGGCGTGGACTGGGGTGATCCATCAACGTTTAACGAAGCAGCTTGGGATCAAATTAATGATAGGGATTGACTGCTATTCTTAAGGCGATCGCCATTTAGGAAAAGTTGGAATTGCAATCATTTAAAATTAGGGTAGTTGTGAGCGATAGCCTGAGTAATCTATAGATTGTGGCATAATCATAATGTAAATTTTAGAAATACCAGCAAACTAAACTTGCCATGAACGTAGAAACGTTTGAAGCGTCCGTCCAGTATAATGACATGGTTGGCTCTGTATCAGTTGATAATGCCGACCAATCTTCAATATCTTGCTGGCTTGATGAACACAATCTGAAAGAATCAAATGAGCTATTGTTTGGGATAAAACTGTCCATCGAGGATAATGTTAGAGTAGTGTTCTTGCTAATTACAGGCGAAAATATGGATACGCTAAAAGCAAAGATTGATGATGGACAAGTACCAGTCCAGGTAAGGCGCATTGAAAAAGTAATGACATTTCCTGAATTTTTCAGCTTATTCAAGCGATTTAGTCTTACACTCTCGCCGAATCAGAACAAGCATACAACTAAAGGAATTGAATTTAAAGGAATACTAGAGGGGATGAAGTATCAGTATGAAGATTGAGCCATTGTTTTCATGTTAGCTTCTTACAAAATAATCAATAATTGCGTTGTGGGAAATTGGGGATTATTTTTGTCAGAATCAGGATAACCAGGATTAAAGGATTTACAGGATGTCATTTAATGATTATTGGTGGAAAGTTGGGGATTATTTGTTTACCATCCTTCAGACAAATACAACATTAACCATCAACAAATAACCGATAAATTACATCCTGTACATCCTCAAATCCTGGACATCCTGATTCTGACAAAAAATCCGTGTTAATCCGCGTTTATCTGTGTTCACCTCTGAATCAAGAAAAATAGGCGATCGCTGTTTGGGGATGTTGGGAGTGCGATAGCGTAAGCGCTGCTGCAAGCAGTTCGCTTAAAATTAGGGGGTTGGGAGCGATCGCTGTTTGGGGATGTTTGGGAGTGCGATAGCGCAAGCGCTGACTTGTCAGTTCGCTGTTTTGGGGTGTTGGGGTGCGATAGCGCAAGCGCTGACTTGTCAGTTCGTTTAAAATTAGGGTTGTGAGCGTAAGCGTTGCGGTGACCGAAGGTATCGCTGTTTGGGGATGTTGGGAGAGCGATAGCGCAAGCGCTGACTTGTCAGTTCGTTTAAAATTAGGGGGTTGGGAGCGATCGCTCCTGAGTTTAAATAAAATAGAATCATATAACCACAAAACCGCACTATGACTTCACGACTCGAAAATGCGATCGCTGCTATCCAACAGCTATCAGCTATAGAACGTCAACAACTGTTGCAAATCTTTACTCAAAGCAATTCATCCTCAAACTCTCAAACCGATCTTAAAAATCTCAATCATCAGTTTTGGCAAGATACCACGCTCAACGAACTCCTTGCCACACAGACCCCTATCACTGTACATAACCTTAAACATCTTGCTGTTGACTTTTGGCCTGAAGAAGAATCCATCGAAGATTTTCTCATCTTCCTACGACAACAACGCCAAGAAGTGATTTAAACAAACGCCATGAGTTTTTACCTCATTGACACTGATATCGCTTCTTTTATCTTCAAAGGTAGTGATTATGCCGACCCTTATTTACCTTATTTAACTGGTCAACAATTAGCAATGTCATTCATGACCGTAGCTGAACTGTTTCAGTGGGCAATTTTGCGTCAATGGGGAGATAGTCGTTTAACACAACTAGAACAATACCTATCTAACTACTTAATTATTCCAGTTGATCAATCACTTTGTCGAGAATGGGCGTATATTCGTGCCAAGCGACAAAGCGCAGGACGACCAATATCTCCACAAGATGCTTGGATTGCTGCAACGGCTTTACGCTATGACTTACCGCTAGTTACTCACAACATCAAAGACTTCTTGGATATTCCCAATCTCCGGCTTATTATCCCTTCATCCCCATTATGAAGGTCATAAATAAGAGCGATCGTCTAAAATTAGGGTTGTGTGCGTAAGCGTTGTGCTGCTGCAAGCAGTTCGTTTAAAATTGGGGTAGTTGTGTGCGTAAGCGTTGCGCTCTAACTAGATCCCCGACTTCTGAGCATAACAGATAATTAATTGATATGATCAAAGAAGAAGCCGGTGATCTTCAACCCAGTTTATAATCTTCTTCCTCTGTGTCCTCTGCGTCTGGAGTGGTATGTCTTCGACACGCTACGCGAAGGTTATTTCTTCAAGTAGGAAAATTACAGATAAATCAATAAGCAAGAATTGGTTTGTGGTCAGTTATGATTTTTTTTGTCAGAATCAGGATAACCAGGATTAAAGGATTTACAGGATGTTATTTAATAATTGTTGGTGAAAATTTGGGGATGATTTTGTTTATCCTAATATGGCTAACGCCACGCTACGCTATCAGACAATTAGAACATTCACCACCAACAAACAAATGAGCAATTACATCCTGTAGATCCTCAAATCCTGGACATCCTGATTCTGACAATTACAAGATTCACCACCAAAAAAAACAAATCATCATTTATTAAAATAGTAATTTCACAGATTAATCAATCATCAAGAAGTGCGATATTAACACTATAAAAATAATACTTGCTTTGATGAAAAATTAACCAATTCCATACAGGCTTGTCTGGCTAATTCTCGTGCTTCAATTCTATCATCTATGGATCTTTTTACTATTTGTGTAATTCTTTCCTTTAGTTCACAGTTTTTAGGAATAGGTAAAATAATTTCACCTAGTCTATCACCTAATGAATCAATAATATCTTGAGTGAATCTTTTAGCTTTAATTTGCATCATCACAGGTTCAGAACTTAAAGCTGCTATTAATAAATAGGGAGATAATTTAGAATCATCTTTTATTCTCAACTTATAAATGTGACTTTGAAATACTATTCTCTTATCATATTTTGTAATATAAGCACAGTGTCCTACTAAATATGTTCCATCTCTAACCATAAGAATGTCACCTTCTCTAACATCTTGTTTAGTAGCAAGAGAACGATAAATTTCTTCACTTAAACAATGTTTAGGATTTCTTTTGATTTCCCAGTTAGAAATATCTGAAGTTCTCACGAATGGAATATCACCAGTTCCATAATTTTCTTTACCTACTTCATCACCTGTTGTCACATCTAGTAAACCCTGAGAAATTAATTCAGATATGGGAATCAAATGATGGGTATTTTGTAATCTTTGCAATTCATTAATTATCTCTGGGTTATAATAACGAGGAGCAAAAATATAATCTGTTATTTTGCTAAAATCTACTTCATAACCTAAACTAGAATTAACTAGGTTATTTCCTCTATATTTACGATAGTTTAAGACAATGGTTGGCAGATCATCCCTGCTATTTTTACGTCCCCTGCTATCATGTCCACATAATTTAGCTTCAGCCATAAAAATACCACTTGTTTGCTGTATTGCTTCCTTTTTCTTATGCAAGACTAATAAACAAGTTTTTGTATGAGTACCACTTTTTCCAGAAACTTTAAATAAGTCTTCTGGCATTCCCATAACGGCTTTTATTTCTGCCTGATCTTCAATATAATTAATAACATAGCGATAGGTTTTACTAGAAATTAGACTTTCTGGAACTACTAGACCTAAACGTCCTCCTGGTTTGACTAAAGACAGACATCTTTCAATAAATAATACTTGTGGAGGTACAGAAGATTGTAGTTCACTTAATTTAATAAATTTCTCTATTTTTTTATCTATTTGCCATTTATAACCTAATTCAAAAGTTCTTTGAGTGTTAGTAGAAGCTGCAACAATTCTAGTCCCAAATGGGGGATTGGCTAAAACAATATCAAAAGTTCCTAATTTTTCATGCAATGATTGATCTACATCCCAGGCTAACGAATCACCACAAAATATATTAGCTGATGTATTAGTAAATAAGGATAATCTAGCTGAAGCAAGACGAACTAAGTAATTATCTTTATCTATACCAAAAACATATTGATTTACTTCTTCTGATTCAACCCCTAAGTTGATAAGATGACGTGCTGCTGAATGTAAAAAACCTCCAGCACCACAAGCAGGATCTATGATTGTTTCACCTGCTTGTGGGTTAATTAATTCTACCAATAAGTCAATAGTATTTTGAGGAGTAAAAAACTGTCCTTCTTTTCCCTTAACAATAGAGCTAGTAAAAACTTCGTAAGCATCGCCAAAAGGATCGTAACTCCATTGGTTAATATCTAATATTTCTAATTTTTGATCAATAAAATCTAAACTGTTCTGATCTAGCTGTAATTTATCTTGAGAATTAAATAAGTTAGGTAGTAAAATGCAAATTTCTTTAAAAGTTCTTTGATATATTTGTTCAACACTTAAATTAGCATTATGGTCAATAACTATATTTTTGTCTTTTTTTAGATAAATCTTACAAAATAAACATTTAATAACTTCTTCTAATAAAGTTTCATCACGAGTAGCACCTATTAATTGACCTGCTAAATAGTTACGGATTTGGTTAAGTGCATCTTTGTAATCTAATACAAGAGAAAGTTGTGTAGTATTTTGATGAATCTTTTTAATTTTTTGTTTCATACAATTTAAGTGTTTATTTTTCACATTTTTCTAGGATAGCACCTTTCTTTCAATTTTTTGATATAGTGCTTTAGCGTTAATGTAGCTTGTACCAGGTATCGCTGTTTGGGATATTGGTATCTCGCTAATTGGAATAGTGATCGCTGAAAATTGGGGTAGTTGGAAGTGATCACCATTTAGGTATAAATTGGGAGAGTGATAGCGAAGCGCGACCTAGGAATCGCAATTTAGGAATAAGTTGGGAGAGCGTAAGCGTTGCACTGCTGCAAGCAGTTCGTTTAAAATTGGGGAATGTTGGGGTGCGTAAGCGTTGCGCTGCTGCAAGCAGTTCGTTTAAAATTGGGTAAAATTGGGGTGATTGTGAGCGATAGCCATTTAAGAATACGTTGGGAGAGCGATCGCTTCCAAAAGAGTGTAATCATAGAAGAAGCAAGTGATGAGAAAAGATAATGCAAAAGCAGCTTAAACAAATAATTGTATCCGATCCAGAAGTGATGATGGGAAAACCTGTAATTGCTGGTACACGCATTACAGTTGAGTTAATTTTAGAAAAATTAGCTGCTGGTGAAACCGCAGAACAAATCTTAGAATCACATCCTCGACTGACACCAGAAGTAATTCCAGCAGCTTTAGCATTTGCGGCTGAGGCTTTACGATATGATGTAATTTATCCAATTGTTGAGAAGGCATCTTGAACTTTCTAGCAGACGAGAATCTAGATAAGCTTGTTGACCGTTTGCGCCAAGATGGACATTTTGTTTGGTACGTTGCGGAAATGGAACGGGGTATTTCCGATGATGTAGTCCTAGACTTGGCTAACCAAGAAGGTGCATTATTATTGACATCTGATAAAGATTTTGGTGAGTTAGTGTTCCGCTTACGTCGCATTGCTTCAGGTGTTGTATTGTTAGTTATGCGTTCAAGAAAAATATAACTATAAATAATAAATTGAAAGAGTTAAGCTTTCTCGGTGCAGAAATATTTATTAGTTGTATAACCTACTATGAAATTAAAAGAGGTTTAATATCTCTCAATGCTACTAAACAATTGGTAGATTTTCATGGATTTTGTAATGATTATCCTGTATTATTTTTAGATGATTTAGAAATTATTGAAAAATCCTGTGAAATTCATGCCAAATTAAAAGCTAAAGGTACTCCTATCCAAGATGCTGATGTTTTAATAGCAGCTACAGCAATTTTCCGGGATTTAATTCTCGTTTCTAATGATTCTGATTTATTAAAAATTGAAGAACTTAAATTAGAAAATTGGTCGTGATAAAAATTTAGGAATAAGTTGGGAGATCGATAGCGTTCGCGGAGCGTCACCGAGGGAACTAGCGCTTCTGCAAGCAGTTCGCCTAAAATTAGTGTAGTTGCTATTAATTGGTAACTAATAATATATAATAAGATATGAGATAGTTAAAATTTCTCCCTAAACATTCAATGAGGATATGACAATGAATGCTTTAACTGTCAATTTGAAATCAGTAATAGAAATGACTGATGAGCAGTTTTTTGAACTATGTCAAAACAACCGGGAATTGAGATTTGAAAGAAATGCAAATGGAGAATTAATAATTATGCCACCAACAGGAGGAGAAACGGGAAATCGTAATGCGGGTATAACTGCTCAACTTTGGATTTGGAATGAGGAAAATCAGGAGGGTATAGTTTTTGATTCTTCGACTTGTTTTAAGTTACCAAATGGTGCAGATCGTTCTCCTGATGCTTCTTGGATCAAGTTAGAAAGATGGGATGCTTTAACTGATGAGGAAAAACAAAAGTTTCCTCCTATTTGTCCTGATTTTGTGATTGAGTTACTTTCTCCTAGTGATAGTTTAAAAGTTACACAAGAAAAGATGCAGGAATATATAGATAATGGTGTGGGTTTGGGGATATTAATTAATCGCAAATCTCGTCAAGTGGAAATTTATAGACCTGGTAAGGAGGTTGAGGTTTTGGATTCTCCTGCTACGGTTTCGGGGGAAGATGTTTTAAAGGGTTTTGTTTTGAATTTGGGGATGATTTGGTAAAATCATATAGGTATTTATTTAACATAGCACAGATACATCTCAATGACTTTATACTAATTATGTTAAAATAAATACCAGAAACGTAATTAGCCAAACATGAAATGTATAAAACAATTGATTTATTTGCTGGGATAGGTGGAATTAGACTCGGTTTTGAAGCCTATCATTGTACAAATATATTTACTTCCGAATGGGATAAAGATGCTCAAGTAATGTATGAAGCAAACTTTGGAGAGAAACCTCATGGTGATATTAATTTAATATCGCCTTCTGATATTCCAAACCATGATATTTTATTAGCGGGGTTTCCTTGTCAACCCTTTAGTATTGCTGGAAAAGGTTTAGGTTTTACTGATACTAGAGGGACTTTATTTTTCAATATCGAAAAAATCCTGGAAGTTAAAAAACCACGGGCTTTTTTATTAGAAAATGTAAAACGATTGACCACTCACGATCACGGTAAAACTTTTTCAGTAATTTTAGATAAATTGAAAGCACTAGGTTATACCGTTTATTATAAAGTTCTTAATTCTTTAGATTTTGGCTTGCCTCAAAAAAGAGAGAGAATTTATATAGTTGGTTTTTTAGAGTTTATTGATTTCAATTTTCCAAAACCATTAGGTTATTACCAACCACTTAGTACCATTTTAGAAAATGACGACAATATACCTGGAAGTTATTTCTTATCAGAAAAAATAAAGAATAAACGGTTAAATGCAGTAAAAGATAATCCTCCTTTTCCTTCTATTTGGCATGAAAATATTGGCGGTAATATTTCTGCATTACCCTATTCATGTGCCTTAAGAGCAGGAGGTAGTTATAATTATCTTGTGGTTAACGGCGTTAGACGTTTAACCGATAGAGAAATGCTACGTTTACAAGGTTTTCCCGATGAATTTAAAATTGTGTTACCTTATTCTGTAGTACGTAGATTAGCAGGTAATTCTGTATCTGTTCCTGTTATTAAAGCAATAGCAGGAGAAATAATAAAGGCTTTAGAACATCAAATTAGGGAATCATGTTTGGATGTAAATTAAATATACAGCCCAACATTTCATTGTAGTGCGATCGCTGTTTAGGATGTTGGTTGGGAGAGCGTAAGCGTTGCGCTGCTGCAAGCAGTTCGCCTAAAATTGGTGTGATTGTGAACGTAAGCGTAATGAATGAGTTACGATTGACTTGGGATGCAAAAAAAAGGGAATATTAAAAATAGTCGTCTTTTTAGCTTGGTGAGTGCCAAATGAGTGATCTCAAGAAAATAGATACCAATGCCTATGTGACAGTACAGGGACAATATGCTGTGGTCAATGAAGGTGCAGGGTACGCAATTATCAACATTCAAACAAAACAGATAGTTGCTCGTAATATTTCATCTTTCCTTGACTGTGTAAAAACGCTGGAATACATTGTTGGAAAGGGTGAATCCCAAGATCCAATTCAACATTCTACGTCTAACGAAAATCCACCTCAGATACAATTAACTAACTTTGGTGTTAAACCAGATGTACAAAGACTTATTGAAATCTACGCTCCAGCCACAGTGAGAGTGGAGAAGAAGGTGCATTGGAACCGAAGCCGATATAAGTGCTACGATGTATCTGGTAACTGTCTTGGCCGGGTTAAAGGAAAACAAGGAGATCGTTATTGGGAAGACAGAAGCGGAAATAAACATTACTAAGAGAAAGTTTCCTCTCATTTGTCCCAATTTTTTTGTAATTGAGTTACTTTCTCCTAGTGATAGTTTGAAGACTACACAGTAGCCGATCTTGTAGGGTGTGTTAATGAAATATAACGCACCTTTTTAATGTTAATTATTTGACAAAAAATTCATTTTGTATTCTATTCGGATTCCGAAACATTATTGCAGTGCGTAAGCGTTGCGCGACCTAGGAATTACCTAAAATTGGGGTAGTTGCTATTAATTGGTAACTAATAATATATAATAGGATATGGGATAGTTAAAATTTCTCCCTAAACATTCAATGAGGATATGACAATGAATGCTTTAACTGTCAAGTTGAAATCAGTAATAGAAATGACTGATGAGCAGTTTTTTCAGTTATGTCAAAACAATCGGGAATTGAGATTTGAAAGAAATGCAAACGGAGAGTTAATAATTATGCCACCAACGGGAGGAGAAACGGGAAATAAAAATGCAAGGATCACTCAACAATTAATGAATTGGACTGATGCTGATGGTACTGGCATTGCTTTTGATTCTTCGACTTGTTTTAAGTTACCAAATGGTGCAGATCGTTCTCCTGATGCTTCTTGGATCAAGTTAGAAAGATGGGATGCTTTAACTGATGAGGAAAAACAAAAGTTTCCTCCTATTTGTCCTGATTTTGTGATTGAGTTACTTTCTCCTAGTGATAGTTTAAAAGTTACACAAGAAAAGATGCAGGAATATATAGATAATGGTGTGGGTTTGGGTATATTAATTAATCGCAAATCTCGTCAAGTGGAAATTTATAGACCTGGTAAGGAGGTTGAGGTTTTGGATTCTCCTGCTACGGTTTCGGGGGAAGATGTTTTAAAGGGTTTTGTTTTGAATTTAGGGATGATTTGGTAGAGGAATAATAAACATCTTAACCATCCTATGAAATATTAATCCCAAGGGCTAAAAACATTAACAGATGAGAAACCAAAATCACTAATATTACGAGTAACAATTATGAGGTTATTTTCATTCTTCTAATTCATGTAAAAGAAGTAATTCCGATAACTTAAATTGAGATTGCTTTGATTGAGCAATTTGATGTGTTTATAACTCATGTAACCAAGGTTGAAGAATATTATTTTGTTCTTCTATTGGTAAAGTTTCAGCTGTTTCTATAACTTTTTGGAGTAATTTTGTTGTCATGATATTACAGCGGGGAATCATAGTATTTGTCTATTATAGCTTAAACTAACAATTTGCATCAATGAGATATATAACTAACTTATGAAAATGATCGATAAATAATAAATTGATATTTACTTGAAAAATCAAAGGTCATTATCCATCTATCTACATGGATAATGACCTTAATCTGTTAAAAGCTAATAGCCTAAAACCCTTATTATACCTTACCAGAAATTCTCATCAAGTTAATCTTTCTTACTTACCTAAACCATCATATCTGTTTGGGTCTTTTTTCTCCTTTTTGTCCTTGGGATCTTTCTTAGGCTTTTTAGCTTCTTTATTACCTTTTTTTTCCTTAGACATTAGTTTCACCCAGTTAGGTTTACCGGTCAAAGCTGCCACATTCTGCTATTAGTAAATCAGGGTGTAGCTTACCTGACATCCTTTGAAAACAGTAAGGGAAGCATTGCACATTTACGCTACTAATTACCATAGTACATTGTTATTTGATTTTGTGATGAATTTGATTAACTATGATACAAAACTTTAAACACCTTGTCACCATATCTAATTGAGATTCTAATTTATAGATTCCGTTTTGTTCTTTTCATTCATTATACCAGTATAATCATATTTTATAACTGATTAGGTAATAATTAAATGACTCCAGTAGATATTCTGATTCTTTCCAATGGACCTGGGGAGGTAACAACCTGGGTACGTCCTGTTGTCAAAGCATTGCGAGAACAATTAGGACATGATATTTCTCAGGTCAGAATTTCTGTAATATTATCACCTTGTCCTCATGCTAGTGGTAAAGAAACTGCTATAGCTTTGGGTTATCCAGAGGTTGATAGAGTTCAAGCACCAGAACATTTTTGGCAATTTTTACTGTGGGGAAAAACCGCCGAAAATTGGCAATGGAGAAATCAAGGTGTGGTTATATTTTTAGGTGGTGATCAAATTTTTCCCGTTATTATTGGTAAAAAGTTAGGATATAAAACAGTAGTTTATGCGGAATGGGAAGCACGTTGGCACAATTTTATAGATAAATTTGCCATTATGAAAGCACAAGTTGCGAAAAATGTTTCTCCAAAATATGCAGATAAATTTACTATTGTTGGTGATTTAATGTTAGAAGCAGCGGAGAATGAAATCACATCTAAAATTGAAAATCTCCAAACTCAAATTAACATTATTGGAATTTTACCAGGTTCAAAAGCAGCGAAATTAACTCAAGGTGTACCTTTAACCTTAGCTATTGCTGAATATATTCACAGGAAATTACCCCAGACAAAGTTTTTTATTCCTGTTGCGCCAACTTTAGATTTACCAACTTTAGCCAGTTTTGCTAATCCTGAAAATAACCCATTTACAACAGCATTTAATTTTCAAGGTGCTGATTTAATAGATAATTATTTCCTAACTTCTACAGGTTTAACAGTAGAATTAAAACAAGAAAATCCCGCTTATCATTTATTGTCTCAATGTTCCATTTGTTTAACTACAGTTGGTGCAAATACCGCAGAATTAGGAGCGTTAGCAGTACCCATGATTGTATTATTACCCATGCAACAATTAGATGCAATGCGTTCTTGGGATGGTTTACCAGGAATATTAGCAAATTTACCGATATTAGGCTCTTTTTTTGCTAAGATAATTAATTGGTGGATGTCAAAAAATAAGGGTTTATTAGCTTGGCCAAATATTTGGGCGCAAGCAGAAATTGTACCAGAATTAGTAGGTAAATTGCAACCTGAGGAAGTGGGAGAAATGGTTTTAGATTTGTTAAAAAATCCAGAGAAATTAGAGGCTATTCGTCATAAATTACGCAGTGTGAGGGGTGAAGGTGGGGCTGCGGAAAAGTTGGCAATTTTGGTCAAAAAAGAGTTATTATAGATTTAGTTAAAACTAACATTTTTTCAAATATGAAAGCACCTGATACCATTATTAAACTTGTTGAACATTTTCACTCTTCGATAGAATTGTATCGTGCGGGGGGAATTAATGAAACACAAACTAGAATTGAGTTTATTAAT
>NZ_JACJPZ010000063.1:0-21318 GCF_014696335.1 Dolichospermum sp. FACHB-1250 | reverse complement strand
AGATAGGGATAATCCTGTATCACGAGCTAAAACTCTTTGGTTAGGGTATCCGTTGTCTGTAACTGCTAATTTTACTTTGGCAATGCAGTCATGACGAACTCTCAGTGATCTTGGCATTGATTTTTGTTAAGTAGTTGTTCACTTAGTTATTCACCTATATGGTGGGATGCTGGTATTTTAGGCAATTACCCATAACTTTAATTGTCTTTTTCCAAGCTAATAGATCAAGTAAGTAAATGTCAACTATGTACTTTACGGCTGATTTATCATCTATCTTGAGATAGATATTTAAACCATATTGGTGTCCGGTCGGTTACAAAGTCAATACAAAGTCTTTAAACCATATTGGTATTAAGGCGATCGCAAAGTCAGTACAAAGTCAGTACAAAGTCAGTACAAAATTGGTATAAAAATCTGTAAAGGTATGATATTATCGAGAAAATAACCATTCACAATACATAGGGTTATCTCCATGGCAATAATTTCATTTTTCAAGAACCTTGGCAACATCTCTATTCCAAACAGCGGGACAAGTAATCCTTATCCTTCAATTATCAATGTTTCTGGAACCAGTGGTAGCTTGACTAAGCTAACAGTCACCCTGGCCCCTGGCCAACCTCAACCATACCTATCCAGATGACATTGATGTGCTTTTAGTAAGTCCAACGGGCGCGAACAGCATCCTGATGTCTGATGCAGGGGATAGTGATGATATAAACAACGTTACTTTGACTTTTGATGCCACTGCCACTTCTAGTCTTCCTGACAGTGCCATTAGCAGTGGTACTTATCGGCCAACTAATTATTATGACGGGGACTTTTTTGACTCTCCTGCCCCCGCAGGACCTCACAATGCAGACTTTTCTGTTTTTAACGGTACTAACCTCAACGGTGAGTGGCGGCTCTACATATTCGATGGTGCCAGTGGTGATGTGGGAAATGTTGCTGGTGGTTGGTTTCTCTCAATTGAAACCGACCCTGGTGATGATAGTAATAACAACCTTCAGGGTACTATAGTTGATGACATAATCACTGGTCTTGGTGGTGATGATACCTTAGTTGGTGGTGCGGGTAACGACACCCTCGATGGTGGTGCGGGTAACGACACCCTCGATGGTGGTGCAGGTGTTGATAGCTTAGTTGGTGGTGCGGGTGTTGATGTCTATATTGTTGATAACACTTATGAAATCATTACTGAAAATGCCAATGACGGTGTAGACACCATTAATACTATTGTCACCTACATTCTTAGAGATGCTCTCAACGTAGAAAACCTGACTTTACTAGATGGCGCTATTAACGGTACAGGAAACGCAGCTAATAACGTCATTACGGGTAACTCAGCCGCTAATATCCTCAATGGTGGTGCTGGTAATGATACCCTTATTGGTGGTGCTGGTAATGATACTTATTATGTGGACAATACAGCAGATATCATCACAGAAGTTGATAATGGAGGAAATGATAGTGTTTTGACTGATGCAAATTACGCCCTAAGCGAATCTGTGGAAAACCTGACGTTGCAAGGAACAGCTACTATTAACGGTACAGGGAACGCAGCTAATAACATCATTACAGGTAACTCAGCCGCTAACACCCTCACAGGTAATGCTGGTAATGATACCCTCAATGGTGGTGCTGGTAATGATACCCTCAATGGTGGTGAGGGTGCTGATACCCTCAATGGTGGTACGGGTATTGATAGCCTCATTGGTGGTGCTGGTAATGATATCTATTATGTGGACAATACAGCAGATATCATCACAGAAGTTGATAATGGAGGAAATGATAGTGTTTTGACCGATGCAAATTACGCCTTAAGCAACTCTGTGGAAAACCTGACGTTGCAAGGAACAGCTACTATTAACGGTACAGGAAACGCAGCTAATAACTTCATTACAGGTAACTCAGCCGCTAACACCCTCACAGGTAATGCTGGTAATGATACCCTCAATGGTGGTGCTGGTAATGATATCCTTACCGGAGGAGTTGGAAAAGATACTTTAACTGGAGGGCTGGGAGTAGACCGTTTTGACTACCGCACTTTAGCTGATTCTGTTTTCAGTAACTTTGATGTTATTACCGACTTCAATGCTACTACTGGCAATGATTTATTAGTTGTTTCCACTGTCACCAGCTTCTATGATGCCGGGGCTGTGGCAATATTTAGTACATCTGAAATTGCAAAAAACTTACCTGCTACTGTGTTTACTGCTAACTCTGCGGCTCAATTTACCCTTGGTACTGGTGCTAATATCCGTACTTTTGTCGCTATTAATGACGCTACCGCAGGATTTAATGCCACTACTGATGCAATTATTGAGGTAAGAGGTTTAACTAGTCCTTTAGGACTCAATAACTTTACAACTGCCTTAGTGTAGTTTCTGGTATCCTCGAGGTAAACCACTTTGTAGAGACGTTTCATGAAATGTCTCTACATTAGCTTTAGTTTCTCCTGTAATTGATGGGATATGATCAAGATTCAATTATTAATAACCGCACATTAGACAATTTAAACGATTTGATAATATGGTGCGTTACTAATCGCTAACACACCCGACATACCATAAGTTAACCTATTTGTCAATGGTATATTTGTTTTACTAGTCAAAGTACATGATTTGCTGAATAATTTTTTCCCAATTGACTCTTTCAAACCACTGCTAATTTGTAAAGTTTTGTATATTTTTTCAAAATTGATCTCTGAAAGGACTATAAATAAAGACTTTTATAGATCATCTTTTGAGCAGGGTGTAAAATTGACAATAGTAACCCAATTATGAAATTCTCAATAATTCTAGCAAATCGCCGAAAGTATTGCCAGCTCGTTGCTAAATAAAAATAATTCTCAATTAATTGTTAAGAAAATCTAAAGTTGAATTTTCCTAAGTTATGAATATTAAAAGTATTATCTTATTATGATAAGTTTTAATTATGATTTATTGTGAACTCAGTTATAAGTAGTGATAACGGAAACAATAAACTCAAAACGCACCAGGAAAAGAGGATTTTATAGAGATAATTTAGAATTATATATGTTTAAGCCCTTGTAAAGCGATCGCTTTTAATGATTTACAATGATTTACGTGGTTGTATCATTTAAAAATAGGTTTCTACATGAGAGTTATTTACTTATTTGCTTGTCTATAATTCCAAGGATTAACAAATTTGCTATCACCCCAAACGCCAATTCTTTGTTGTCGGGCTTCTGCCTCAGCTTGTTGTAATATATTCTGACTGGGACATTTATTTAAATAGGGATGATATAGTTTAGCTAACCCTTCTTTTAACAATATTTGCTGTAAAAACGTGCCATCTTTTAACCGCACTTCGGCTATTTTTCTACCGTAAGAGTCGCTATCTGTCATATTTAACTTGACACGATTGTCTGTTTGTTTAATTAGTTCCTCTATCCGTGTTTTTGCTTTCACACCCCAAGCAAACTGGTTCACATCTCTGCTAATTTTACTCCTCTTTTCTTTGTGAGAATGGGGTATTTCTGGAGCATCAACACAAGCAAACCGCACGGTCAAATTTTTACCATCTTCACTTTTTAATATCAATGTATCACCATCCCTGACCCGTTCCACCAGATCACCTGCAGCAGCAAACCAGCTATCACAGGCTAGTAAACCAAAAGTCATCATCACCGCACCCAGCCTTAACCTTTGTTTCATAACAATCAGCAGTATCAGTATTCATGGCTATAAATTCTTTGTCTATGAGCTTCATACAACATTAAAGCAGCAGTAATCCCCACATTTAAAGATTCTACCCCAGGACTAAGGGGAATTTTCACCTGAATATCTGCCAAAGCGGCCAAATCTGCTGATAATCCTGCTCCTTCATTACCCAATAATATTAAACTAGGCTTACACCAGTCCACTTGCCAATAAGTCAAATCGGCATTAGGTAATGTGGCTACTACCTGTATTCCTGCTTGCTGACTTTCCTCAACGGTAGCTTTCAAATCTTCACTGACAGTCATGTTTAAACGAAACCATTGACCAGCAGAAGCCCGTAAAACCTTGGGATGATCTAAGTCTACACTATCGGCGCTCAACCATAAACCTGATGCCCCTGCGGCTGCGGCCGTACGAATTATAGTTCCCAAATTACCGGGATCTTGGACGGTTTCCAAAGCCAGAACTAAACCTGTCGGAGAAATTTTTCTTGACTGTGCTTCTCGTGGAGCGATCGCTACTATACCATCAGGATTAACAGTTGTGGCCATTGCTGCTAAAACTTCTGGGCTGACAATTTCTGTGCGATCGCAATGGGTACAAACAGCCTTCCATAATTGAGGATGGTTCATTTCCCATTGAGGAGTACAGCATACCGCATTTAACGGATAACCAACCGCACAAGCTTCCTCTAGTAAATGAGTTCCTTCCAATAAAAATAGCTGCTGTTTATGCCTCTCCTTAGGAGAGTGTAACTTACGAACTTGCTTAACCAGGGAATTTTGTAAACTTGTTAACACAATCTTAGACTTGAGATTTCGGACTTGAGATCAGTCCCAAATTGAGATGCGGAACCCGGGACTTGAACCCGGAAGCCTTGCGGCACTAGAACCTGAATCTAGCGCGTCTGCCAATTCCGCCAGTTCCGCTGACATTCAATTTTATTCATAGACTATTATTATCGCCTAACTGTTGGTATTTGTCAAGAAAAAAATTGGCAGAATAGAAAAATTGACATACTCACCGACCTGAAGGTGCGATGATTCTTGACACTTCACTGGAACACGCCACAAGTGGTCTTATCGTCCCTCCATGTCCGTTTAAAGTCTCCCAATGCCATAAGGCGACTATGACCAAATTTTAACATAAAGCCGTCCTAAAAGCGATGCACTGAGCTTGCCGAAGTGGACGGGGCTTGTATCCCAGATTTTTGGTCATCGGAAAAAATTGTCCCTTCCCGCCAATCTCCATTTTTCCAGTTAACTTTGCCGACTGCATGATAAAATCTAACGACCTTATAGCCTTAACTTAGCGAAAAATTTTTCTAGCTTCATCAAGCTGAGGAATTATTAATGTAAAATCAAAACCAACATCAAACCTTTATAATTACGTATTTTTTTGGAGGCAGGCTTATTAATTCTTCTAGCAGCTTACCAGAGGTGAAGTCCTCATTGGCAGTGGACTCCTCAGTCTTGCAAATCTGTGGTGGATATCCTTTGGCAGGTCATGTAAAAATTAGCGGAGCAAAGAATTCCGCACTGGTAATCATGGCCGGAACTTTACTATGTTCCGGTGATTGTCGCATTCGTAACGTTCCTTTATTAGCGGACGTAGATAGCATGAGACAAGTCTTATCAGCTTTAGGACTACGTTTAAGTAGAGAAGGTGATATTTTAGATATTGATGCTCGTGAAATTACCACATCTAAAGCCCCTTATGAACTTGTTACCCAACTACGAGCCAGCTTTTTTGCCATTGGTCCGATTTTAGCCCGGTTAGGAGTAGCACAGATGCCCTTACCAGGAGGTTGTGCCATTGGTGCTAGACCAGTAGATTTGCACGTTCGGGGACTGCAAGCCATGGGTGCAGAGGTGCAAATTGAACATGGTATTTGTCATGCTCACGTTCCTGGAAATAAGGGCAGATTAAGAGGCGCGAAAATCTACTTAGATACTCCCAGTGTCGGAGCGACGGAAACCTTAATGATGGCTGCTACCTTAGCAGACGGGGAAACTATCTTAGAAAATTCCGCCAGAGAGCCAGAAGTAGTAGATTTAGCCAACTTCTGTAACTCAATGGGTGCAAAAATTCAAGGTGCGGGAACAAGTACAATTACTATAGTTGGTGTGCCTAAATTACACTCTACAGATTATACCATTATTCCTGACCGGATTGAGGCTGGAACATTTTTAATTGCTGGAGCAATTACACGCTCTGAATTGCTTCTATCCCCAGTTGCACCTGAGCATTTAATTCCCGTCATTGCCAAATTACAGGAAATAGGTGTATCAATTGTTGAAGAATGTGAGGATTGTTTACGGATTTTACCCGCTAAAACCCTGAAAGCTATCAATATTGATACCTTGCCTCATCCCGGTTTTCCCACGGATATGCAAGCGCCTTTTATGGCTTTATTAACTTTGGCGGCAGGTGATAGTATCATTAATGAATCAGTGTTTGAAAATCGCTTGCGTCATGCTTCTGAGTTGAACCGTTTGGGGGCAGATATTCGTGTCAAAGGTAACACTGCTTTTGTTCGCGGCGTGCCAATGTTATCGGGCGCACCAGTGATAGGTACGGATTTAAGAGCTTCCGCAGCCTTAGTTTTAGCAGGGTTAGCAGCATCAGGAACAACCACAGTTCAAGGACTGCAACATTTAGATCGGGGGTATGACCGACTTGATATGAAGTTGCAGCAATTAGGAGCAAAAATTATGCGTGTCAATAAAGCATATAAAGATGCAGATTTACCCAATTAAGATACTAATTCTCCAGCCTCAACTGTAGGTGAGAGAATTTTGTATTTACTAACTTAATGGCAATTGTTTTTACCTGTTAATTAAACAGCAGATTAATAACTTTCGCCATTGAGGTTTCTCAAAAGGCAATTATTTGCTACAATTATTGATTAAATAAACTGAAATAAACTTGAAAAAATTCGATATGATTGGGGTAGCAATTGTTGGTACAGGATTTGGTCAAAAAGTACACATTCCCGCATTTCAAGCACATCATAATACTAAAATTGTCGCTGTTTATCATCGAGATATTCATCAAGCTAAAACTATTGCGGAAACTCACAATATCCCCGATGCTAGTGATAATTTAGGAGAAATTCTGGCTTTACCTGCTGTTGAAGCTGTGAGTATTTCTACACCACCATTTTTACACTATGAAATGGCCAAAGAAGTCTTACAAGCTGGTAAACACCTTTTATTAGAAAAACCTGTAACTTTAAATGTCAATGAAGCCAAAGAATTATATCAGTTAGCAAAAAATCAAGGTGTAATTGCTACTGTAGATTTTGAATTTCGGTTTGTTCCCCAATGGCAATTTTTCGCTCAACTCCTAGCTGGAAATTATGTAGGGAATATTCGGTTAATTAAAATTGACTGGTTGGGTTCTTCTCGTGCTGATGTTTCTCGTCCTTGGAATTGGTATTCTAGTCAAGAAAAAGGTGGTGGTGTATTAGGTGCTTTAGGTTCTCATGCTTTTGATTATATTAACTGGTTATTCGGTGCAGTTGGGAAATTAAACGCTCATTTAATGACTGCTATTCCTGAAAGAATTAACCCCGCCACTGGTGAATTACAATTAGTTGATAGTGATGACACTTGTTTATTATCTCTAGAATTGGTTGATGGTACACCTGTCCAAGTCTGTATTAGTGCGGTTATTCATGCACCTAGAACCCATTGGATAGAAGTATATGGAGATAAGGGAACATTGGTTTTAGGTAGCAAAAATCAAAAAGACTATATTCATGGCTTTCAGGTTTGGAGTTCTCAACCGGGTGAACCTTTAAAAGAAATAGCCATTCCCCAGGAATTTCTCTTTCCTCAATATTATCATGATGGGCGGATTTGCGCTTTGTTGCGTGTTGTTGATGAATGGGTAAAAGGAATTACTAACCATGCACAAACTACACCTTCTTTGCAAGCAGGGGTTTATTCCCAATTACTCATGGATTTATCCCACCAATCTCATGATATAGGAAATTGGGTAAATGTGCCAAGTTTAGCAGAGTTTTTGAATGATGAGAAAATATGACATGAACTGGTGGAAGTATGTATTTTCAACAAAATACCACAAACAATGATCAGATATTTTGGGGATTTATGTACAAAAGAACAAAAGTAGGGATAATTCATGAAATTGCCCCTACTAGACAAAAATCAGGTTTATGGCTACTCCACTCAAGCTAGAAGTTACATCTGAGTTGATAGTCCCTCCAAGGACTAACCAGTGGTTCGCGCCAAAAGAACTGGACAAGTAGCATTAACACGAACATAGTCAGATAAAGACGCGCCTATAAGACGATCTATATCAACAAAACTCTTAGCGATAGATGGTCGACGGTCTGGAGAACCAATTAATAATAAGTCTATATTCAACTCACTAGCCAAACGACAAATTTCTTCCCCCGGTTTACCACTGCTAGTAACACAACGTACTGCTACAGATTGCCTTTCTGCTTCAGCTAAAGCCATTCCCAATACAGAACTTCTTTCTGGTTTAAGATCAGTAATACCTGATAATTTGCCACCTAAATCTGTATTAACATTAGCTAAAATTAATTGTCCACCTACAACACCCCGGAGCAGGAACAAAGCTAAATTTAAACAATTTTTGGCAGACTCAGAATTATCCATTGCCACCATAACGCGCTTAATGTTTTTGACATAAATATCATCTTTCACAAGCAACATGGGACGGGAAGACAATTGAAAAACGTACTGACTAACGGAATTAGATAAAATTGATTGTAACCGCTTCAGTCCTCGTGAACCCATAATAATCAAATCAGCATCCATTTCATCCGCGACTTGACAAACCACATCCTTGGGATCACCTTGACGCAAAATAGAAGAAACTTGGCTGGGATCTAAGTTTAAATACTGAATAGCCTTAGCCAGAATTTTGCCACCTTCTTCCCATTTATCCGTCATGACAGCAGCAGTGCTTTGTGGAGTAACAACGTGAAGAACCGTTACCTTCGCACCTTGAAATGAAGGCATTTCTTTCAAGTTCTTGAGCATTTCTTCTGCGTGTCCCAAACCAGAGACAGCCAACAAAATTTTTTGGATCATTTTTACGTCTTTGTCGTGAGGGTTTTTGTGGTTTTTGCTGCTAGTATTGAGCTATGGCTGCACCAAGCAAGCTATCAGAGAGTTTTTTTTCTGACGTGCTGAACAACCAAGTTAAGTATTTAGGCATAAATGAACCAATTAGCAGTAAAACTAATACCAACAAGCAAAAGAGTGATCAATATTAAGTTTCTTTACGCCTAATTACGTGAAGTTACAACTAGGTTGCCTATCATTAAGCATACAGCTAATTGTGTCTGATGAAATTAATAAAATATGATGTTAGTCAGTAAGCATCTCCAAAAATTAAACAAAAATTAAACAAAAATTAAATATGTGTATTCTAGAATGAATGAACCACGAAGAGGGTAAAAACAGGAAGGAAAGAGGTCTTGGGCTACTGCTTTGATTTATTTACTCTTTATCTCAACATAAGCTGCATAAACACTTTTCACATTATACCAATTTAAGAAAATCCGCGCCACTTCTAAGGCTAGTTGTGGTTTACCCAAATCAATCAACCATTGTAAAAAGGGAGACATAGTTCTTTCATTTACAAGGCCATTTAACGAAAGAATACCCCATAATAAACAATGAAACCAAGTCATTTGAATCATCATTTTTACTTCCCAAGTGGGATGTTTTTGATAAAATAAAACTCCCATTCTGCCCCGTTGAATTTCCTGATCAATTAATTTGGGAATTTGTTGTAAACTAAAGGGTGGATGCCAATGATAACCAACAGCTTCGGGACATTTAATTAGTTTTAAACCCAGATTTTTTAACCTGACACCTAATTCTAGATCTTCCCAACCATAGAGTTGAAAACTATGATCAAATAACCCGGCTTTCACTAACCAATGTTTGGGAATAGCGACATTACCCGTAGCAAAGAAAGCAGCGGAAAAATCTGTGATTTTATAAGGCTCTGCGGTGGGATTGGTAAAATTACAAGTATTAATTACAGCACCATAGGTAAAAAAGCTGTCGCTTCCTAATTTCTCTTTTCCTTGTATCAAAGCATTTGTATGAGCTTGGAGGAAATTCGGTAAAACCACTAAATCACTATCAATAAAAATAATTGTATCACCACAGGCTTTTTCTACCCCTAAATTTCGCGCAGCAGCCGGTCCTGCATGATTCTGTTCAAAGCAGCGGACATGAGAAAATTCGTCTTTATGTAATTCTAACCAATTAAAAGTACCATCATTAGAACCATCATCTACCAATACGACTTCATAACCTTCTATGTGATTCTCGTTGCTTAACTGCTGTAATTCTAAAGCGCGGAGACACTTTTCTAAAATTGGTAAGCGATTATAAGTGGGAATAACAATACTCAAAAACACAGTTTTACCTAAAATACTATTGCTTGTATTGAGAATCAGACAAATATAGCAAAGTTACCGTTGCACAAAAAAAATATACGCTAGGTAAGTCAGATATAATAATGACTCATTCTTTGTTTTCCTGAGTGGAGAAATTCATGGGTCGCGCCAAAAAAGTTATTTTAGCATATTCTGGTGGAGTTGATACTTCCGTTTGTATTCCCTACTTAAAGCAAGAGTGGGGAGTAGAAGAGATAATTACCCTAGCAGCAGATTTAGGCCAGGGAGATGAATTAGAACCAGTTCGAGAAAAAGCCCTGAAATCAGGTGCAAGTGAGTCTTTAGTAGCGGATGTTAAGGATATCTTTGTTAAAGATTACGCATTTCCGTCAATTCAAGCTAACGCCCTCTATGAAAACCGCTATCCTTTAGGAACAGCCCTGGCTCGTCCTTTGATTGCTAAGATATTGGTAGAAGCGGCTGCTAAATATGGCGCAGATGCGATCGCTCACGGTTGTACGGGCAAAGGCAACGACCAAGTACGTTTTGACGTTTCCTGTGCAGCCCTCAACCCTAACTTGAAGATATTAGCACCAGCCAGGGAATGGGGTATGAGTCGAGAGCAAACCATTGCTTATGGTGAGAAGTTTGGTATTCCCGCACCAGTGAAAAAATCCTCTCCCTTCAGTATAGATAAAAACTTACTTGGTCGCAGTATTGAAGCTGGTACATTAGAAGACCCAGCAAACGAACCACCGGAAGAAATCTACGAAATGACCAAAGCCATAGCTGATACTCCCAACGAGCCGGAATATCTAGAAATTGGCTTCCAAAAAGGACTTCCTACCACCATTAACGGGACAGCGAAAAACCCGGTTGAGCTAATTGAACAACTCAATAAAATCGTGGGAAATCATGGTATTGGTCGCATTGACATGATTGAAAACCGCTTAGTCGGGATTAAATCACGGGAAATTTACGAATCACCAGCAATGGTAGTTTTAATTAATGCTCACCGTGACTTAGAAAGTCTCACTTTAACAGCAGATGTCACCCAATACAAGCGAGGCATAGAAGAAACCTACACTAAACTAGTATATAACGGACTTTGGTATAGTCCTCTCAAAGCTGCTTTAGATGCTTTTATTCAACAAACACAAGAAAGAGTTTCTGGTGTAGTGCGGTTAAAGCTATTTAAAGGTAATGCCATAATTGTGGGGCGTTGGAGCGATAATACACTATATACCCCTGATTTAGCAACTTATGGCGCTGAAGATCAATTTGATCACAAAGCTGCGGAAGGTTTTATTTACGTTTGGGGTTTACCTACCCGCATTTGGGCGCAAGGTAATAAGTAGTAACATATAGTGTGTAGGGTGTAGGGAATAATTAACTATTTTACTCATCACCAATTTAGTATAGTCAAGCAGGTAAAATACCTGCTTAACCTGACCATTAATCCTTTACTCTTCCGTTTGCTGCTTCACTTCGCGGGACTCCAACCAAATTGGGACAATAATCACAGCAATTAGGATAAGTAACGCCAAAATTGCAAATTTACTTACCCAGGCCACCAATTGTTCTAGAGAAATAATTCTCCCCGCAAAAAAAGCTAAAGTCACCATGACACCACCCCACGCAGTCGCCCCAGCTACATTATAAATGAGGAATTTACCAAAGGGCATTTCTGCTATACCTGCCAGTGGTGAAGCAAAAATTCGCAATAAGGCAAAAAATCGCCCAAAAAATACAGCTTTAGCCGCGTTTTCCGTAAATTGCTCCTTAATACTCAACAGTCGTACCTCTGAAATGCGGAAAATCTTCCCAGCTTGTAGCAGAAAAGGCCAACCACCCACTCTACCTATCCAATAGCCGCAATTACCACCAATTACAGCCCCTCCAACCGCATTACCAAGAACCAGCCAATAATTTAATTCATTGCTACCAGCCAAAAAACCACCAACAATGGTTACGGTTTCCCCAGGGAGAGGAATACCCAAATTTTCTAGCAATATTCCCAAAAAAATCGCTAAATAACCATAATTATGAGCAATTTCTTGGATGTTTTCTAGTGAAATTAGCTCAAAAGACATCCGCTACCACCGAGTTTACAAATTTTTACCAATACCATATCTTTGCTTGTTTTTGGTGAGAGTGTCAAACTATTTAAATCAAATTATTTAAATAATGATAAGTTTGTTACCGAAATTAGGAAAAAATTATGCTTATACTAGAAAAACATATCAACAAATTATACGATATAAATACTGAGAAAATTTTCTCGACCGCGTTGCTGTTAATGCACATAAATTTGCGAAAATGGTCATTTTGCGGTTGAATTATAAACAGTATTAATGTCAGTCTTCTCTCTCATAGTCTTTCAAATACTCGGTTAAATTTATGACTCTTACACAAGAACGCCAAGTGATTTTGTTCAAACCCCAAGGTAGTATAGACCTAGACAGTGGTATGAACTTGAGTGAACAGATGGACCAAATTAAACCTCAAGTCCATCAACTTTGGGTTATAGATTTAGCAGATGTAGATTTTATGGATAGTTCTGGATTAGTTCCCCTTGTCAAAGGTCTGACCACGGCGCGTCAAAGTGGTTGTCGGTTAGTTCTTTGCAATGTCAAAGCCCCTGTGAAGTTGATTTTGGAACTTACCCAACTTGATTCAGTATTTGAAATTTTCCCAAGTTATGAAGATATTTTTACTCCTGTTGAAGATCAGCAGCTATTATTAGCCAGCTAATTTTTAGGATTTCCCTCATCAATACTTATAAACCGCAGTATCCAAAATTATAAATACTGCGGCATAAAAGTTTTGACGAGGAAAATACAGGCACAAATTTTAGGTGTTTTGAGGAGCAGATATATTATCTGTTACAATTTATAAACGAGGAAAAGTAGGTAAATCAATACCACCATGATTTGTGTGGCGGTTTTTCAGTGCTAAACGATAACTCACACTTTGCAATTCGGCTTGTAATTGGCGATTTTCCTTTTGTAATATGACTACCTGATCCCGCACTGGTTTTATGCGTTCCTCAAACTTACGGCGGTAAATTTGGGGTAATTCCTCTATTACCTGCTCTAACATTTTACTTTGATCAGTTAGCTTTTGCACTGACTGTCGTAGTTGATAAATTTCGGTATCACGAGTCCTAATTTCCTCTTCGTAGCATCTCACCTGCTCTTCCACAGATTGCAGTTGATCTCTTAGCACCTGCAATTGACTCAAGTCTATTCCTGGTTCGGATTGTGGTGGTGTAAAATTAATGTTACCCTTAACTAGCCCCAATAGTTCTTGAGATAACTGCTCTACTAATTGATCTCGCAGTTGTAACTCTTCCCGCAACCGGGATATTTCGGTAGACAGTTCTGGAATGTTTGGTATATCAGATTGGCTCACAGTCACTTATACCTCTTATGTATAACTGTGATATTAACATTCACGTTGTCTAAAAAGACCCTTCTTTTCCAGTTTACTGAAACTACCAAAATATATCTATCTTTTCACCCCATCACCTACTGAATAGGTAGGTGAACGGCTGATACTTTTCACCTAAAAAATGTTGTTATTAGGCTGCTGCTTCTGCTTCTACTTTCTGCTTGGGAACTTCTTGTTTAACTGTCATATAGCGAATTACTTCTTCGCTTAATCTCATAGCGCGTTCCATAATAGCGATCGCAGTTCCAGGTCCTGTATAATTCATTTGCACATAAACGCCATCACGATGCTTTTTAATTTCATAAGCCAGACGACGTTTACCACGGTTTTGAATTTCAATATTCTCAGCACCGTTTTCCCGAATCAAGTTTTCATATTTGGCAATTTGTTGTACTATTTGCTCATCTCCCAAATCAGGACGCAGAATGTACATCGTTTCGTAAACTGTGGTCATATTCGTTAATTCACCTTTTGGACAAAATGGCTGAAGAAGTGTTAATTCATACAAATATTGCTGTTAGCGATACTTTTATTGATCAACGTCTCAAACAACAAGGAATTTTGACAATTTTTTAGCTATTCCATGTTAGCACAATTTTCCCCAGTATTCCTTTCCTGCTAAACTTTATTTTTGGAGTAAATTTAGGAGGTTTTCCGTATTTATCTTATAATATAACCAGTTTTCAATGACAATCATTAGTCAAATCCTGGTTTAATAAAGCATATTTAAGGATATTTATTCAGGTTATGGCGCAGCGATATGTGCGAGTTCAAAGTCAAGAAGGTAAAATTTATTATGGGTTGCTCCAGTTATCCCAGAACGTGGAAGTCCTAGACGCTCCACCCTGGTTGCATGGTAAACCTATGGATTTAACCCTAGAAGCCAATTGTTATACAATTCTAGCTCCCTGCGCGCCAACAAAAATTGTCGCCGTGGGCAGGAATTATGTTGATCACGCAGCGGAAATGGGAACATCAGTACCCGCTGAACCGCTTATATTTTTGAAACCGCCTACATCTGTAATTGCGTCAGATAGAGAAATTAAATATCCCCAGCAATCTCAAAGGGTGGATTATGAAGGAGAGTTGGCCCTTGTGATTGGCGATCGCACAACTAATTGTACCCCAGACCAAGCCCAAAGTAAAATCTGGGGTTACACCATTGCCAATGATGTCACAGCCAGGGATTTACAACAAAAAGACCACCAATGGACAAGAGCTAAAGGTTTTGATACTTTTTGTCCTCTAGGTCCTTGGATTGTCCGAGAATTAAACCCAGGAGCTAAATTACAGACTTTTTTGAATGATCATCCCCATCCCGTCCAATCTGCTTGTATTGATCAAATGGTATTTTCCCCAGATTTTTTGGTGTCTTATATCAGTCAAGTGATGACTTTATTACCTGGTGATATAGTATTAACTGGTACGCCTATGGGAGTAGGGTCTTTGCAAATAGGCGATCGCATCTGTATAGAAATAGAAGGTATTGGTCGCCTAGAAAACACAGTTATCCGCAGTTAATCTTTAGCGTACCTGCATATAAACAGCATCGGAAATCGCCGGAATTTCCGCATACTTGCCCATTAATGACTGAGCAACGGAATAAACAACCGCTGCTACTATTCCCATAAAAATGGTTGTATAGAGTGTTTGCATAGCAAATCCACTACCAGGAACTAATTTGACAATATCAGTCAAAATGTCACATAAAAAGATCACAATATCTAAAATAATAGCTTGCATGGTATTGAAACGAATAAAATGACTAAGTTTCTCGTTTCTCACCACTAAAAGCCACAAAGCAAAGAAAATAATGATTTCTGCATAGCGAACACCATAGTAAATTCTTAACAGAGGTAAAAGCGGTAAAAATATCCGTCCCAGCAGTGGAAAATCACTCAGAAAGAACTGACCGAAGGCAAACACCTCAATTAAAGGCAATAAATAAGGTAAACAAGCGAAAATTCGATCAGGGAAAGTTGTAGACCCGCGCCAAGACATTTTATATTCTCCTATGAATAAATTTCAACAGCTATTGAGCTTAGGATAACGCAGATGCTTGATCTTGATAACAATCCAATCATTCTATATTGGCAACCCGAAAACCCATCATACACTCATATTGATCTGGCTGTTGTTGGGTAAAATTATTAATTGCTTGACCACAGCGCAGTTTTCCCCCACTCCAGCGAGGTTGTCCCTTACCATTTGCCAATAAACAAGACTGACAAACTGTTTCTGGGCTAAGGATTTGATTATCGGTGAAAATAACTAACATCTAAATCCCTTTTTGTTATAATTAGGAAAAATTTATATGAATGATTTAGGAAATGATTGAGGAAAAAATTCTGGCAACCTGAGAAGGCTGCTAAATGTACTTGATTTGATTGTATCTTAGATGTGTGAAATTTATGTTAAATTGAGTACCAAAAAATACATAAATTTAGATCACCACATTTACTAAAATCAATAATTCCTATATGATCACATTTCTAGTTCTCTAAATATTTTCAGCCTAAATTCTGATTATAGACAGGTTGCCCAGTAACTTTGCTGTACTGCATTTAATTTGTATGATTCTAGTGGGCAAGATGCCCGCACCACAACATCTAGCCAGATGAGGATTATCAAATTTAGAGGCGTAACAGCTTAGGTTTAACCGTGATTTCGATTTTCGTCAAATTCCATAACAAATTCCCTAAGGATAATCAAAGTGACCAAAACTAACTCAGACCTCTTAAAAAACTCCGACCCTATCATTAACGAACTAATTAATCAAGAACTACAGCGACAACGTGATCACTTAGAATTAATTGCCAGTGAAAACTTTACCTCCCCTGCCGTATTAGCCGCCCAATGTTCAGTATTAACCAATAAATACGCAGAAGGACTACCAGGTAAACGTTATTATGGTGGTTGTGAATTTGTTGACAAAATTGAACAAATAGCCATTGACCGAGCCAAACTGTTATTTGGTGCAGCCCATGCCAATGTTCAACCCCATTCTGGGGCGCAAGCTAATTTTGCCGTTTTTCTGACATTGTTAAAACCGGGAGACACAATTATGGGTATGGACTTGTCTCACGGAGGACATCTTACCCACGGTTCACCCGTGAATGTTTCTGGTAAATGGTTTGAAGTTCGTCATTATGGCGTAAGTAAAGAAACCGAACAATTAGACTATGATCAAATTCGGGATTTAGCTATTAAAGAACGGCCTAAACTGTTAATTTGTGGTTATTCAGCCTATCCCCGGATTATTGACTTTGCAAAATTCCGCAGTATTGCTGATGAAGTTGGCGCTTATTTACTCGCTGATATTGCTCATATTGCGGGTTTAGTCGCTACAGGCCATCATCCTAACCCCCTACCTTATTGTGATGTCGTCACCACCACAACCCATAAAACCTTACGTGGACCCCGTGGCGGCTTGATTTTGACTCGTGATCCAGAATTGGGAGAAAAGCTGGATAAATCAGTTTTCCCAGGAACTCAAGGGGGACCTTTAGAACACGTCATTGCTGGTAAAGCCGTAGCATTTGGTGAAGCTCTTAAACCTGAGTTTACACAATATTCTGCCCAAGTAGTTGAAAACGCCCGCGCTTTAGCTACCCAACTGCAAAACAGAGGCTTTAAGTTAGTATCTGATGGCACAGATAATCATTTAATGTTAGTAGATTTACGTTGTATTGACATGACTGGTAAAAAAGGAGATCAGCTAGTCAGCAGCGTGAATATCACCGCCAACAAGAATACAGTTCCCTTTGATACTAAATCGCCTTTTGTTACCAGTGGTTTAAGATTAGGTTCTCCCGCCATGACTACCAGGGGTTTAGGTGTGGCAGAATTTACCGAAATTGGTAATATTATTGCAGATCGGTTACTTTCTCCAGATTCAGAAATAGTAACTGCGGATTGTTTAAGACGAGTCGCGGCATTGTGCGATCGCTTTCCATTATATCCTCACATAGAAATTCCTGTACCAGTTTCTGTGAGTAGATAATGAGTATTCCCAGTCTGAGACTGGGAACGAAATTTTCAAAGGGCGGTTGAGGGAAGTTGAAACTAATTGAAACTAATTGAAACTAATTTATGGCTAGGTCACCCAAGCCATTAGGTTCTGACCCACCCTACCCAATGTAACTGGCAATTTACTGACGTTAACCGTTAACTAGTTAATTGCCTTCACGGCTTCCAGTTTGGATGTAAAGCATGATTAAAAAAACAGCAGGTACTAGTACGAACAAAATGCTCGCTATGAAACCCAAATCATTAACTTGCATAGGAAAATAGCCTTTTGTGTAATTTTTCTATTCAACTACTCTACAATAGCATCACAGATGACAAAGTGAAGCCAATTTTCTTAAACTCAAATAGACAACCGGGGACTAGAATCTCCAGCTAAACAACTAAAATCCGCAGACCTGGAACAAATAAAAATTAAAACCCACATAAGTGGGCTGTTTTTATATATAAACGTTTGCTAACTACCGATTTAACTTAGGGTTTGGTGATGACGCTAACAGGTCCATTAACTAGCGTTTGACAAGCTAGACGATAATTATCAGGCTTATTTTTGAATTTGCGGTTTTCTAAATCTGTGCGGGGAGAAAGGTTTTCTAGTCCTTCGGTAATTTGGACAACACAAGTAGTACATTGTCCCGCACCACCGCAATTAGTGATTTTACTGAGAAATGTATAAATATCAATCCCATTTTCTACGGCTTTGAGTCGGAGATTAGCGCCGTTTGCGGCCACTATTTCTTTATTCTCTTTGACAAATTTGATGTTTCCCATAGTGTATTCCTGGTGATTTAGTATGCGACTGGATTAATTATATTGATTTATTGCAAAATATTAAGAAATATTAATTTCATGCAAAAAAACAAAAAAATAGGACAGGTGTGCATTACCTGTCCAGAAAATTGCAGATGGGTAAGTTATCTGAAACCGACTGCTGCTTGCCAAACAAATGCAAGTAACAAGAAGAAAACGGGAATAACAGGTAAAACATCTACCAAGGGGTCGAAGATTTGGTAAGCTTCAGGCAGTTTTGCTAGTAATAGTGCTGCTTCCATGTTTGTTTAAATCCACCTAATAATCAAATACAGCTTTTATATGCGATACACATTTTAACATGGTTTGGTAATCCGATTTTGGATTTTAGATTTTAGATTTTGGATTGATTACAGAATTTATGATCATGATTAGTCCTCAGTTTTTTCTAAATCAATAGCATCATGTTGCAACCAATGACCAAAATCTGTTATAAAGCGATCGCTTAATATTGAAGCTCGAATCTTTTGAGTAAAGCGAATCAATTCAGTGATGTTATGAATAGTCAACAAAGTATAAGCTAATATTTCCTGCGATCGCACCAAATGAGATATATAAGCACGACTGAAATTTTCACAAGTGTAACATGGGCAAGTTGTATCCAGTGGGGTAAAATCTTCACGAAACTTAGCGTTTTTGAGATTCCAACGTTCACCGTCGACAATAGCTGTACCATGTCTAGCCCATCTAGTCGGAATCACACAATCAAATAAATCTACCCCAGAAGCGATCGCAATTGCCATTTCTCGATAAGTTCCCACACCCATCAAATAACGGGGTTTATTCACAGGTAACAACGGGGCTGTAGTTTGGACAATTTGCGCCATTAAATCCGTAGGTTCACCCACACTGACACCACCAATGGCATATCCAGGCATATCCAACTGCGCCAATTCCGCAGCAGCACGGGCGCGTAAATCTAAATATACTCCCCCTTGGACAATGGGAAACAATGCCTGATCCTGGCGTTGATGGGCTGATATAGAGCGTTTTAGCCAGCGATAGGTACGGTCAGTAGCGGCTTCCACTTCCTGACGAGTAGCAGGATAGGGAGGACATTCATCAAAAGCCATGATCACATCTGCCCCCAGAATATTCTGAATTTCAATAGAGCGTTCTGGAGTTAATTTAATCATTTGCCCATCGTGGGGAGAACGAAAAGTTACACCTTCTTCTGTAATTTTCCGCATCTCGCTCAAACTAAAAACCTGAAATCCACCTGAGTCCGTGAGCATGGGACCTGGCCAACCCATAAACTTATGTAACCCACCACCACCCGCAACAATAGCCTCTCCCGGTTGGAGATGTAAATGATAGGTATTAGCCAAAACCATTTGCGCTCCCGTTGCGGCCAATTGGGCAGGGGTGATAGTTTTCACATTAGCTAATGTTCCCACAGGCATAAACCTGGGCGTTTCTACTGGTCCGTGGGGAGTAGAAAATATTCCGGCTCTGGCTTTAGTCTGGCTACAGGTAGCGAGACATTCAAAAGAAAAATTGGCACTCAAGACAAAAATACAGTTTCGCTAAATTTATCCACCAACTTAACATTTTCTCGACTACTTGATGCAGTTTGTGGGGTTTTTGTCAATAAAATCAAATTGAGAAGCCACGTCTGGTCATCTGTGATAAATTATCTGTCTGGGAGTAATTGATGATCAGAACATTTATCAAACTTAATACTCATCAATAATTCAAGTGTTTTGGCTAAGATATTACGCTGGTGGCAACAGCAATTCTTAAATTTAGTTGCGGCTGTCATTTTCTATACCGCTATTCCCCTACCTAATGTGCAAAATTTAAACTTCCAAAAGGTTGCTTGTTTCGCGCCAGTAATTGGGTTAATGATTGGTGGTATTTTAGGTGGGTTAGATGTAGGTATGAATTATTTGGGTATTCCCATGCTAACCCGTAATGCTTTGGTAGTGGGTGCATGGATAGCAATTACCGGAGGATTACATTTAGATGGAGCAATGGATACAGCGGATGGTTTAGCAGTGGGTGATCCTCAACGGCGGTTACAGGTCATGATGGATAGTGCTACCGGTGCATTTGGGGCAATTTCCGCTATAATGATTATTATTTTGAAAATAACTGCTTTAACAGATATAGCTGAAAACCATTATTTAGTCTTCATGGCTGCTTGTGGGTGGGGACGTTGGGGACAACAAATAGCTATTTGTCAATATCCTTATCTGAAGCCTACTGGTAAGGGTGCATTTCATAAACAAGCCATTCGTTCTTATTTTGATTTATTTCCCAGTTGGTTTTTGTTAATTGGTTTAAGTGGTGTTGTTTGGGTAATCAATCCCCATAATTTAGTTTTAGCTGTGGGGATGGTTTTATCTGGGAGTGTGATTTCTGTTGTTACCCCAGCTTGGTTTAATTATAAATTAGGTGGACATACGGGAGATACCTATGGCGCTGTGGTGGAGTGGACTGAAGCGTTATTTTTGTGTGTAATTAGCAGTTTTTGATGAAGATGAAAATTAATCAACAGATATCCTCTTATAGATTTTGCAAAATTGAAAGATTTATCCCACATTCCGCACCATTAACTGTCACGATCTGTTATTACGGAATTTACTTCACAGAAAAGGAGTAAAAAATTACCTTTAGCTCAAAAAAATAGATTTTGGATAGAAAAATTTATTAGATATATTCTCAATAAAGAGCAATAAATACAAAAGTGGTTTGGTAGAGAATTTTAATAATATATAGGAATCCGGTTTGATTCTGTGAAGTTACTTGTGTGGTCAGGGAACAGGGAACTCTTAACTGGAAGAAAGACAGAATTGATACCTACTGAGTCTTGTATCCCACATTCCGCACCCCAAACTGTCACAGAGGTAAATTACGTAGAGAAAAAATTAAAGAGAGCATCAAAACAAACATATAAAGTGAAAAAAGGCATTTGAGAAACAGTAAATC
>NZ_JACJPZ010000062.1:0-21547 GCF_014696335.1 Dolichospermum sp. FACHB-1250 | reverse complement strand
TTCCTCAATATGGGCTGCAACTATTTTTTCTCGGAGATCCACTGAATATGCTTTCATGACAGTATTATCTTTATTATTACTAACTGTACCTCATAACTTCGGAAACTGCTGTAATTTTCGGAGATGTCTATTAATTACCGTCAAAATATTGATCTTTGCAAATTCTTGATCAACAGTCACTAAGCTGGCTGAATTTTGGATTATCATGGCCGCGATTACTGCATCAGGTAATTTTAAGCGATATTGCTGACGAATTTCGATGATCTTCTCAACCAATAGCTCATCACCCCCTGTCAAACCAACAATCTCCACTCGCTGAAGAAATTGTCCAAAAAGTCAAAAAGTTGGCGATCTGCTTGCAGCAGCGGTTACGCTATCGCTTTCCTGTCAACTGTCAACTGTCACCTGTCAACTGTCAACTCCGCGACTTCCGGGAGAAGTCGGGGATCTATTCCATGTTTATTTTGGACTATAGGGCAGAGAAGAATGGTGTACGATAATACGCAATTTGCCATTATTACCCTTAATAAACTGCCAGGTTTTATCTACTGTTGTGACTTTACCTGTTTTATCAGTAATGTCAACATTACCCATAGTTGTAGCAGTATTACCGTCAATAAAAATGCCAGCGTTGCGAATTTCCACTTGTCGCCATCCTTTCAGAGCAAAACCAGTATCTTGAGGGAAAGAGGAATCACCACCCACAAAATAAGACAAAGCTCCTTTGTGTGTCGTGCGGAAGGTCTGGTCTCCAGTTGTCAAGGTAGGCTTAAACAACACCAATCCCGACTGATAAGCATATAATTCATCTATCACCTTCTCAGCCAATGTTCTAGCGGCGGCTATCCCCTCTTGATCATAGGTAGTGCTGATATTAACTAACGCATTACCCCAGGCTTTTTGGGCGGCCA
Organism: Dolichospermum sp. FACHB-1250; assembly: GCF_014696335.1. NCBI lineage: Bacteria > Bacillati > Cyanobacteriota > Cyanophyceae > Nostocales > Aphanizomenonaceae > Dolichospermum > Dolichospermum sp. FACHB-1250. The sequence continues at coordinate 20,636 of NZ_JACJPZ010000062.1, read as the reverse complement.
GCATTTCAGACTCCGTAATGGATATATTAACTACTGATGTCTTAGGAGTTGATGAGACTGGCTTAGTGATGGTACTACTAACTTGAGCATGAGCCATGGATGGCGCTGTCACCAACAATGTAACCCACAAGGCTATGGTAGCAGCAATTACAGAAAGATTGACTCGTAATTGTTTAATCGGATTGGTTTGCATATTAAGAGCAAGTTACAAAAGTTTTCAGTAACATCTAACCACGTTGTGCCAATCCAGTCAATAGTTACCATCAGTAATTACCATGCTATCATTTAATGATCTGAGAAGTTGGGCATCTAGTTTGTCGGGTGAACAATTAAAAAAACAGAGGATTTTGCCTGAAAATAGGGATGTGCGGAGAAAATCTCCGCACCAATTTTTCGGTTTATTCTAGTTTATTCGTGGACAGTCACTTTGATCATTTTCACCGGAGTTTTGGGGCGATCGCCAGATCCTGTTGGAGTGGTTTCAATGGCTTTTAATACATCCATGCCTTCAGTCACTCGACCAAACACGGGATGCTTAGATTGACCGGGGGTAAACCAATCCAGATAGGAGTTGTGGACAGTGTTGATGAAAAACTGACAACTACCACTATTAGGCCGCCCGGTATTAGCCATAGATAGAGTTCCCGGTTCATTAGAAAGTTTCCCATCTTCAGGATGCTCATCTTGAATGCACCCATCAGGACTATTACCTGTTCCTGCACGGGGGGAGCTAGGATCTTTGCTGTAGGGACAACCAAACTGCACCATGAAGTTATTAATCACACGGTGGAAATGTAGACCATCATAAAACCCACTTTTAGCCAATTTGATGAAATTTCCCGCCGTTATGGGCATAACATCAGTGAATAGCTCAAGAGTAATAGTACCAAGGGAAGTTTCCAGAGTTGCGGTGGGATTTGCCATGAATATTGAATTACCAATCTGTGTAATGGTTTACTTTATCGCTTCTAGTTTACCCAATATCTTGAAAATAAATAAGTTGGCATGAAAAAACTAAACTCTGTAAAGAAATGTAAAATTATAGTTGGGATTTTGATCTTTAGTTTGATCTTTAATAGAGATATTTCATATCCCCGAATTCTCCCAGAATTCGGAGATCTAAGCGATGTTTATTTTGGACTATAAGGCAGAGAAGAATGGTGTAAGATAATACGCAATTTTCCATCATTACCTCTAATAAACTGCCAGGTTTTATCTACTGTTGTGACTTTACCGGCTTTATCAGTCAGGGAAACATTACCCATAGTGGTAGCAGTATTACCGACAATAAAAATGCCAGCGTTGCGAATTTCCACTTTTCGCCATCCTTTGAGAGCAAAACCAGTATCTTTAGGGAAAGAGGAATCACCACCCACAAAATAAGACAAAGCTCCTTTGTGTGTCGTGCGGAAGGTTTGGTCTCCAGTTGTTAAGGTAGGCTTAAACAACACCAATCCCGACTGATAAGCATATAATTCATCTATCACCTTGTCCGCCAATGTTCTAGCAGCGGCTATCCCCTTTTGATCATAGGTAGTGCTGATATTAACCAACGCATTACCCCAGGACTTTTGAGCGTCCAGCACTTCAGCCTCAGTAATGGATATATTAACTACTGATGTCTTAGGAGTTGATGAGACTGGCTTAGTGGTGGTACTCTTAACTTGACCATGAGCAATTGATGGTGCTGTCACCAACAAGGCTAAGGTAGCAGCAGTTACAGAAAGATTGACTTGTAATTGTTTAATAAGATCGGTTTGCATATTAAGACGAAGTATGAAAAAGCAAATTACGAAAGTTTTCCACAACATCTAACCACATTTTGCCAATCCAGTGCAATAACTACTATAAATAGTTACCATCAGTAATTACTATTCGAGTTAGGTACAATAAATCATAATTAAACGCAGATAAACGCAGATAAACACAGATGATTTGTTAATTAACCTTTTAATCAGGAAAAGCTAAACCGGTTCTAGGATCTCTGATATATAATCCTAGTGTTAAACTCCGCATGACTTCATCCCAAACCGGTATTAATTGTTCTGCTTGATCTGCCCAATAATCAAAGGTAATTAAACATTGAATATTAGAACCCAAACCAACACAAGTCCGAGAAAAAGCTTCCCTGGGTTCGGCTTGAGTATCAATAAATTTAATTTCACACCACATAATTTTAGCCGTTTGTCTTTTGACAGTGATCACCTCTCCTCTTGCAATTACATCACGACTATCATCTTCCATAATTTTCTTTAAAGTAGATTTGAGGGGAAACAGAGTCCAATCATTAGGAGGTAAATGATTGTAAGACATTTCTAAGCAACAATCATCATCAGGTGGTTTTTTATCTGTAAACTTAAATGATTTTTCCTGGGGTAGAGTTATCCAACCACGAGGGACATTAAACCGCACTGCCCCCCTACCTGCCACAAAAATATTGTATTCTGGAGGAGATTCCCAATGATGATCTGGTTTCAGTTCTAGGGTTTCCTTAATCCATTGAAGATTGCTTTTTTTACGTTTTGCCATAATTTTAATAAGAGATTAAATTTCATCTGAAATTAATCAGATTTATTTTGGAAATGTGATTTTATGTTTCTGTTTCCAACCCCACACTATCATAAAGCATTTCTATGGGAAATTCAAATGCAATACTTGATAAAGTAATCATGTCTCCAGTAGTGTAGGGATAATAAAGCCACATTCTTCCTTCTCCTCGACAATAACGTTCAACAGAGATTTTTTCAGAATCAATCAAGATATATTCTTGTAAGGTGGGTATGGTGAGATAATATCGGAACTTTTCACCTCTATCTTTACCGCTTGTACCGGAAGAAAGAACTTCAACAATTAATTTAGGATTTTGAATAAATTTACGGGCATTGATATCTTCACTGTGACAACTGACGATCAGATCAGGATAGAAGTATGGACCTTTAGAGGTAACTTGCACTTTTACATCTGATACATTGATTCGACAACCCCTAGGACGGAGGTGAGGACGTAAAGATGTGTAAAGATTGAGAGCAATATCATTATGGGGAATTGTACCACCAGTCATGGCGAAAACTTCACCGTTGATGTATTCATAGCGAATATCTTGGTTAAGTTCCCATGCAAGATATTCCTCAATGGTCATTTTTGCCGGTTGTTGGGGAATGGCTATCATAGCAGGATTTTTCTCAGTTTGTTTTGATTATAGCAACTGATAAGAAAGATGTTTTAAACTTGTCTCTAGCCAACATACAGCAGTTTCCGATATTATGAAGTACAGATATTAATGATAAAACTCTTGTGGTGCGGGCAAGATGCCCGCACAAGGTGTACCTCACTCAAAGCTACTTGCTATAGCTTTTCCCGTTCCATATTTCCTGTCAGTTGTTCAACTACTACTTTTACATTTCTGATTCGTTCAGGTTGGATAAAATTTTTGATTTTTGATGGTTGTTCACGAATTAATGATAGAAATTAGTTTAGAAGGTAAAGGAATTGGTTTTTTACCACTACAATAAACAGTTTCTATCCATAACTCTCTCGCTTCATTAATATTTTCTATTGCCTCCTCTAAACTTTCGCCCTGACTCATACAACCTGGTAAGTCAGGAATCATTACTGTATATCCTCCGTCCTCTTCTGGATAAATAGACATGAGATATTTTAAAGACAGATAATATTCTAAAGATTGATGCTCAAGTTGAGAATTAGTTTTCATCTTGCCAATTTTCCAAATCTAGTAATCTAATCGTTTCTTCAATATACGTTCGTTTAACTTTTTTACCCCCTTTTTTGGGAATAATAATCACTTCTCCTTGATCATTTTCAAAAGCGTGATGACTTCCCTTCGCTCTAATTTCCTGATATCCAAATGCTTCCAAAACATAACTAATTTCTTCAAATCTGGCTTCAGGAAAGAGAGAAGATATTTAATTAATTTACTTAGTTTACCCATTGACTAATCATAGCATTTTTTCGGCTAGGTGGTTGAGATGATTGTTGATTGACCAGTTATACCATACTTTACAAAAATAATATTAGTAGGTTATTGAGGTTGCAAATGGTCAATAGAAAGGGGGGCTGTGCTGAGAAGTTCAGGGTAGTGACAGTATTCACAGCGACATTGAGCGCGTTGTCTGACCTGCTGATAAAGAGTTTTAGGAATGGGCATGATCTTGAGCAGCAACAGCAGCGTTAATATAACTGAAGATGTCGTCAAGTTCCCCTATTGCCTCTAGTTCTATTGCTTCCTCTGGGGTGAGGGTATCCAATTTGTTTTTATCAAGGAGTTCTTGCATCCGTTCACTTAGCTTATCGGTAAATTTGAATAGCATGAGGTTCTTAATACGCTTGATGCAGATTCCTTCAGGTAAGAATTGGGAGGGTTTAACGAGTGTAGTTGTCATTGGTCGATGATCTTTAGTTTTCTTAATTTTATGCCATCAATACGGCTAAATTCCCGTGTATTGTGAGTAACTAGAGTGAGATCATTTGCTAATGCGATCGCCGCAATTAACAAATCATTTTGTCTTGATTATAGCAACTGACAAAAATATCCCATCAAAAAAAGCGAGGAAGTCAAACTTCCCCGCATGAGTAAAATCAATCAACTAAGTTATTGTTCGTGAAAAATCCGAGTCTAAGTAATAAGCCCAGATTAAACAGTAACAATGAAATCACTAGCAGCCAAAGTAGGAGTACCAACGATAGATGCAAACTGAGCACCAGTACCAAAACCAGCAGTAGCACCATTTTGGTTATAGTAGAGGCCACCGTTAACTGTACCTGTACCTAGGACATAAACAATTTGAGCGCTGCTTGTTGCTGCACTAGTCGCACTTGTAGCAACGGCAAAGTTTGAACCCACACTAAATCCGGCACCAGCAACACTGGTTACAGCCGTAAATACTGCCTTGCTCAAAGCGATCTTGTCACCAGCGCTAAAGTCAGCGATGATGTCTAAACCATTACCAGTTGCAGCGGCACTGAAAGCTGCGGTGCCACTGAATACGAACTGGTCATTACCAGCACCACCAACTAAGCTGTCAGTACCCAAACCACCAACCAGGGTGTCATCACCGGCACCACCATTAAGGGTGTCATTACCAGCACCACCGGTTAAGTTGTTGTTAAGAGCATTACCAGTGAGACGGTCAGCACCCAAACCACCAATGGCGTTTTCAATGGCATCTATCGCAGTTAATGTGATTTGTGTATTAGTCACAACGGTTTGAGCAGTGTTGATACCCAAATTCACAGTGGCACCTAATGAAGCCGCAGCACCATCAAAGCTAATGGTATCTGTACCAGAGGCATCCCTAATGATGTCGTTACCTAGTGTAGCGAGAGTGAAGCGATAAGTATCATTACCAGCACCACCATCAAGACTGTCATTACCAGCACCACCAATGAGGGTGTCATTACCAGCACCACCAATGAGGATGTCATTACCAGCAGCGCCATCAAGCTGGTTATTACCACTGTTACCTGTAACGGTGTTATTACCAGCGTTACCTATACCATTAACATTGGCAGTTCCAGTTAGGGTCAGGTTTGTTTTTGTTGCCGCTAATGTAGCAGTAGCAGCAGAGCTAACGGTATCAGTGATAGTTACTGTGCCAGTTACGAAGGGGATAGTTGCACCAGAAGGGTTAGTTAATGTGACGGTGAATCTTTCATCCGCTTCAGCAGTTGTATCAGATGTAGTCCTAAAGGTGATAGTCTTGCTGGTCTGCCCTGGAGCAAAGGTGAGTGTGCCGCTGAGTGTGTTACCAGGAGCAGCACTGTAGTCAGCGGCGATAGCAGTACCAGCAGTGGTAGCGTAGTTAACTGTTACATTACTGGTACTAGCTTCACTCAGAGTCACTGTCACCACAGCATTTGATCCCTCTACCGCAGTTACATCACTGATGCTTAGTCTTCTGGGTATGTTAAGAGGAGTGTCTAGTCTCAACAGAGCGACTTCAGTTCCATCTACTTGACCGGGGGTTCTGCTGCCGGCAACGAAAGGAAAATCGTTGTCGTTTGTTACCAGAATGGTATTTTTGTCAACGATAGTGAAAGCTTCAACGTTTTGGAATGGCAATTTAAAGCTGTTTGAACCATCACCATTCAAGTCATTGGGGTCTTGAATGTCTAACAGGTTAGCGACTTCTTGCTTGATCAGAAAGCCATTGGCGTCTACCTGGGTCAAGTCAATTTTATAAATCCTTTTGAATTCAGCAGCAGCCCCAGTTAAGCGGTCTTTTTCAATGACTAAGTATTCATTATCATTGATAGCTGTCAAGTCATTGATTGACTGGGAGTTAGAAGTCTTCTCCAGTTTATATTTGTATTGTGTGCCGAAGGTTTTGCTGGTTAAGTCAAATTCGTAGATACGGAGAACATCGTTGGTAGCACTGTCACCAGTAACGACACCTTCCAAAGCGGTGATGAGCTTGGTCTTGCTGGTGTTGATTGCTGTACTTTCCAACCCTCTAGAACCTAAGTTAGCAGTGGCATTTCCTGCCAATACAGCAGGGTTTTGGGGAGCGAAGACGTTAGGTACAGCAATGGGAGCTTCTAGCAATTTACCAGTAGCATCAAAGTGCAATAGGTAAGGACCGAACTCGTCTCCCACCCAGATTGTGCCGTCTTTATCAAAGACGAATGACTCGATATCAAAGTCACCACCTGTTAGGTTTCTCTCAGCAGTGTTTTCGTTAACCAGAGTGAAGTTAGGAATGTTAATCTTCTTGTCTGGGTCGCGGAATTGAATAAAGTTCAAAAACTGGACACTACCATCTGCACCAGTTTCCGCTCCTTTTAAGCTTGGGTCAACTTGGTAAAGACGTAACAAAAAGTCGGCACTGTTAGGTTTTTGACCATAACCGTTATCTGGTTGAAACCAGTAAGTGCCATTGTTACCAACTTGCATGGAACTGAAACCACCAAGAGGCAGACCAAGAGTAGTCAAAGGTACGGTGACACCATTGGTAGGGTTAGTAGTAGGATTAATCTGACCACCGGATGTAAATGTGTCCCAAAAGAAGCTACTGGAGTAGGTTGCAGCAGGAAAGCCAGCGAAACCGGTTAGTGTTGTTGTAGGCATATTATATCGAGAATTTTTCTGTTGATTTCGTTTTTACGTGCCAGTTCAGTTTTTTAATTACATTGCCCGTCGGGTCAGAAACCAGGTTCTTATGCCCACAGGGGGTCTAACCTAAAACTCGAGCAACCATGCTCTGAAAACCTCTCTTGACAAGGAACAAAAGATCTAAAAACTCGTCATCAGGTCTTTAGAGACTGTGTTGAGCTATTATCTCTTCTTTAATGTCAGGACTAGGTACAGCATGAGACACTCAGTTTTGATTGGACGATTAAGTAACAAAGAACTAATCCGAACAGTTAAGATATTGGCACTGGAAGGTTAACAATAAAATAAGCAAAGTACAATAAATGGTTAAATTTATGCGTTGCATCATGCCAATATCAATTATGTTTTGCTTATAATTTTATGATCTATATCAGCAATTTCTATTGATTAAAGAAGTATATGTATTTTTGCTTATTAGCGATTAATTTACGCATCCTAATTCAAGCTTAAACAATACTTATATATTCTTTCCTAAGTAAGCTGTGACCCAGCTAAATTGTAGAATCCTAGGCTAAATCTTGTAGTGCAGGCATACTTCGGCCAAGCTCAGTACAAGTCTTGCCCGCTATAATTACACAAAATAATTACACAAATTAAATGCAGTACAGCTTATATCAATTAATAAGCGAAATTAACTATTTTTATAAACCATTTCCATTCTCAACTTTTCCACCTCAATCTTCAACCGTTCATTTTCCATTTTCAACCCTGTATTTTCATCCTTAATCAACTCAACTTCATTCCGTTTATTCAAAGCCTGATTTATTGCTAATTTTCGCATATCTAAAGAAAACCAACGTTGATAAGTTTTCGTATGAATCTGCACACTATGACCCAAATTATCCGCCGCAGCTTTCATAGGAATGCCCAAAATATGCGCTCGAATTGCCCAACCATGACGTAAATCATAGGGTTTAAAATCCAAACCAATTTTTCTAAACCACCAACTCACCCTTTGAATTAAAGCCGTGATTTCTGCATGATTGTTCTGGTCTTTTTTACTGATTGCGATCGCTAACATTTGCAAATATTTAGGATTTCTTAAATCAAATTCATCAATCCATTCTTTATATAAAGGTAAAGCTTCTCTTTCCCCAGTTTTACAATCTTGATCAACCTTCCAAGTTAAATCTATATTTTCATCACTTAACCACCAATGAATATGAGGATTAACAAAAAGCTCACGGGGACGTAAACCAAAAACCGCCAACATTCCATAGATCCAACGCCATAATTGCCAACTATCTTTGACATCTTGATTAACTTGCTTACCGCGATGATTGAGATATTCATCAAACTTGTAAAATCCTGTAACTATTTGTTTATCAGTGGGAATATTGCGAGAATTACTTTCAGGGACTTTAGCATAATTAGTTAAATTAATTTCAATTTTAAAAACTTGACAAAATACAGAAATAGCCCTCACAGCATTATATTTAGCCCATTCCTTATCTATTTTTTCAATTGCATTAATCAAACTTTCCCCATTAGCCAAATCATCAGCATTTGTATAACGTTTAATTCGGGAAAAATAATAGAAAAAAGTATGTTGACTTTTAGTGGTGCGTTTATGGCTTTTAAAATATTCATCTTCAAATTTTGCTAATAACTCACCAATAGTTATTAACTCTTTTTTAATGCCGTCATTTCCTAAATTTCCCAAATATTTATCATTCCAAATAAAAGTTTTTCTCGCAATTAACTTACCCAATTCATAAGCCTCCTCCTCCGCAGTTTTCAGTCCTGATAAATTGGCTGGAATATTCAAACTGAGGTTATATTGTTTTTTGCCTGTGTTGTTGATATCTGCATCACCTGGTTTAATAGGTAAAGTTGCCCGTAATTGCAGACATCCATTTGATTCTCGGATTGTTACCCTGGTTTTTGCAGACTTCAAACGCAGATTTACCTGTTTTAATTCCCATAATAGATTTTCTTTCATCCTTTGCTCCTCCGCGTCTTTGCGCGAAACTTAATTCTTAAACTTTTAGACTATATTGAGACTAAAAATAAATGCGTTAACCGCAAACATAGTTTATCGCTGACATTGCAGAAATCATCAACTTTTCTAGTTAAAACCTATTAAACCAGCAGAATAAATACTCCGGTCCTTACCACGGTTACGACGGATTTGCCATTTTCGCTCGTGACATGGACTTGGCGCTCAACAGCCCAACCTGGGGATTAATTGGCGCTCCCTGGAACAAAAAAGCTCAAGCTAAAGTTAAAGCTAAAGCGGCCGTCTAGGGAACAAAAATCTGGGGTTTTACCCCAGGAGAGTTGGAAATTCAAGATTCAAAATTAAAAATTCTCAGTTTTGAATTTTGCATTCTGAATCTTGAGTGGTATTTCCGACTCTCCACCAAACGCAAACATCATACACCGCAGGAGATACAGAAAATGCCTCAGAATCCAGAAAAGATTCAGGATCACGTTGAGCTATTCCACCAACCAGAATACCAACAACTGTTTGAAAACAAGAAACAGTTTGAAAATGGCCACACTTCCGAAGAAGTACAACGGGTAGCAGACTGGACAAAAACCTGGGAATATCGGGAAAAGAACTTTGCGCGGGAAGCTTTAACCGTTAACCCAGCTAAGGGTTGTCAACCTTTAGGCGCTATGTTTGCGGCCGTAGGTTTTGAAGGTACTCTTCCCTTCGTTCAAGGTTCTCAAGGTTGCGTGGCTTACTTCCGTACCCACTTAACCCGTCACTACAAAGAACCATTTGCTGGTGTTTCTTCTTCCATGACAGAAGACGCGGCTGTATTCGGTGGTTTGCAAAACATGATTGATGGTTTGGCTAACTCTTACAAACTATACAATCCTAAAATGATTGCTGTTTGCACCACCTGTATGGCAGAAGTTATCGGTGATGACTTACAATCATTCATTGGTAACGCTAAAGACGCTGGTTCAGTTCCTCAAGATTTCCCAGTCCCTTTTGCTCACACTCCTAGCTTCGTTGGTTCTCACATCACTGGTTACGATAACATGATGAAGGGAATCCTTTCTACCTTAACCGCAGGTAAGAAGAAAGCCAAGAGCAACGGTAAAATCAACTTTATTCCTGGTTTTGATACCTACGTAGAAAACAACCGCGAAGTTAAGCGCATTGCTAACCTATTCGGTTTTGACTACACCTTATTATCTGACAACAGTGATTATGTTGACTCACCTAATGATGGTGCGTACAATATGTACCCAGGTGGTACTAAGCTCGAAGATGCAGCAGATTCCATTAACGGTAAAGCTACTATTGCTCTTCAAGCTTACTCCACAGCCAAGACCCGTGAATACATTGCTAAGGAATGGGGTCAAGACGTTTGTGTTTCTCGTCCTTGGGGTATCAAGGGAACTGACGAGTTCTTGATGAAACTCAGCGAAATGACTGGTAAGGCTATTCCTGAAGAGTTAGAAATCGAACGTGGTCGTGCAGTTGATGCGATGACTGACTCCCATGCTTGGTTACATGGTAAGCGTTTCGCTATCTATGGTGATCCTGACTTAGTTTACAGCTTAGTTGGTTTCATGTTGGAAATGGGTGCTGAACCAGTACACATCTTGGTTCACAACACCAATGAAGCATTTGAGAAAGAATTGCAAGCATTGTTAGATTCTAGCGCCTTCGGTAAGTCCGCTAAAATCTGGGGTGGTAAAGACTTGTGGCACTTACGCTCCCTGTTATTTACCGAACCCGTAGACTTATTAATTGGTAACTCCTACGGTAAGTATTTATGGCGTGATTGTGGTGTACCTTTGGTGAGAATTGGTTATCCTATCATGGACCGTCACCACTACCACCGTTACGCAACTGTTGGTTATAAAGGTGTTATTAACCTGTTGAACTGGATTGTCAATACAATCTTTGAAGAAATTGACCGTACTACCAATGTTCCTGGTCAAACCGATATTTCCTACGACTTAGTTCGTTAAGAATTATCTAGGGGTGGGATTTTCCCCTCCTTTCCGTCGCAAATAAGTAAAGGGGACAGGAAATTGGGTAAATTCCCTCAAATCCTCTCCCCTATCTCCAATTCCATTAGCCTAAATAGCCTACTCTTTGTTCCTTTCATCTACCTGACAGATGAATTTTCCCATAAGTTCCCAGAAAAATTATCTCTTTTGATCAGCGTTAATCAATGTTATGAAAACCCCACTCTGGAAAATATAGATAAATACATATCTTTTTTGCAGGTTTATCTGTGTAAATATTAAGTTAATCTTGTTTCGCGCTCAGACGCAAAGGAAGAAATATATTAATTTAAACTGTAGTCTAAATATGTGAATTTGGCTGTAATTTTGTGTAAATCATCATTTTAATGATGGACTTTCATCAAGATTTGTACTGTTAATAAATTCTATCTACTGCGAGAATAAAAATGAAAATCACCCAAAGTAAAATTAACGAATTGCTGAGTGAATCAGGATGTGAACATAATCAAAAAAAACAGGGAGAAAAAAAGAATAAATCTTGTACCCAACAAGCTCAACCAGGTGCGGCTCAAGGGGGTTGTGCTTTTGATGGTGCGATGATTGCTTTAGTCCCAATTACTGATGCGGCTCATTTGGTTCATGGTCCGATCGCTTGTGCTGGAAATTCCTGGGGAAGTCGTGGGAGTTTGTCTTCAGGTCCAATGCTTTATAAGACGGGTTTTACTACCGATGTTGGGGAAAATGATGTAATTTTCGGCGGTGAAAAAAAGCTTTATAAAGCGATTTTAGAAGTTAATCAAAACTACAAGCCTGCGGCGATTTTTGTTTACGCCACCTGCGTTACAGCCCTAATTGGTGATGATATTGATGCGGTTTGTAAGGTAGCAGCCGAAAAAATTGGAACTCCTGTCATTCCTGTTATTGCTCCGGGATTTATTGGTAGTAAAAACTTAGGTAATCGTTTTGGTGGTGAGGCTTTACTAGAATATGTAGTGGGAACTGCTGAACCTGAATATACTACCCCGTATGATATTAATTTAATAGGTGAATACAACATTGCGGGGGAAATGTGGGGAGTTTTACCCTTATTTGAAAAGTTAGGAATTAGGGTTTTATCAAAAATTACAGGTGATGCTCGTTATCAAGAAGTACGTTATGCTCACCGGGCAAAATTAAATGTCATGATCTGCTCACGAGCGCTTTTAAATATGGCGCGAAAAATGGAGGAGCGTTACGGTATTCCTTACATTGAAGAGTCATTTTATGGCATTAATGATATTAACCGTTGTTTGCGAACTGTGGCGGCTAAATTAGGTGATGCTGATTTACAGGAACGCACAGAAAAACTCATTGTTGAAGAAACAGCGGCCTTAGATATTGCACTTGCTCCCTATCGAGAAAAATTAAAAGGAAAACGCATTGTTCTCTATACTGGTGGTGTGAAAAGTTGGTCAATTATTTCCGCTGCGAAAGATTTGGGAATTGAAGTTGTGGCCACAAGTACCCGCAAAAGTACGGAAGAAGATAAAGCTAAAATTAAAAATTTGTTGGGTAATGATGGTATTATGCTGGAGAAAGGAAACGCTTCCGAACTCCTGAAATTAATTGCAGAGACTAACGCAGATATGCTTATTGCTGGCGGTAGAAATCAATATACAGCTTTAAAAGCCAGAATTCCCTTTTTAGATATTAACCAAGAACGTCATCATCCCTACGCGGGTTATGTGGGTATGGTAGAAATGGCGCGGGAGTTGACTGAGGCTTTATATAGTCCTGTGTGGGAGCAAATTCGCAAGCCCGCTCCTTGGGAAGTTTAGGTGACAGGTGATAGGTGACAGGTGACAGTAAGAAGCTAAAAGGTAAAAGATCAATATTTTCCTCCTGAACTCCTGAACTCCTGACAAATTATTTTGAGATTATTGAGATTATTGAGATTATTGAGATTATTGAGATTATGGCGATCGCAATTGTTCCAGAAAAGTCTGTGACTGTCAACCCCCTCAAACAAAGTCAGGCTTTAGGCGCTTCTTTAGCTTTCTTGGGTTTAAAGGGAACTATGCCCTTATTTCATGGTTCTCAGGGTTGTACAGCCTTCGCAAAAGTAGTTTTAGTTCGACATTTTCGGGAAGCAATTCCCCTTGCGACCACTGCAATGACAGAAGTTACTACTATTTTGGGTGGTGAGGAAAATGTCGAGCAAGCTATTCTCACTTTAGTAGAAAAAGTACAACCAGAAATCATTGGTTTATGCACTACTGGGCTAACAGAAACTAGAGGTGATGATATTGAACGTTTTTTAAAAGATATTCGAGAACGTCACCCCGAACTTAATCATTTAGCCATTATTTTTGCTCCCACTCCCGATTTTAAAGGTGCTTTACAAGACGGTTTTGCAGTCGCAGTAGAAAGTATTGTTAAGGAAATTCCTCAAGCAGGGGGAATTAAACCAGAACAAATCACAATTTTAGCTGGTGCTGCTCTCACTCCTGGAGATGTTCAAGAAATTCGAGAAATAGTTACAGCTTTCGGATTAGAACCCATATTTGTTCCTGATTTAGGAGCTTCATTAGATGGACATTTGGAAGATGGTTATAGTGCTATAACTGCTAGTGGAACAACTTTAAAAGAATTACGTTCCTTGGGTAGTTCAGCTTTTACCTTAGCCTTAGGTGAAAGTATGCGCCAAGCGGCGAAAATTTTAGAAGAACGCTTCGGAACTAACTATCAAGTATTCAGAGATCTAATAGGATTAGAACCTGTAGATGAATTTCTGCAAAAATTATCTTTATTAAGTGGAAATCCCGTTCCTGAAAAATATCGTCGTCAACGTCGTCAATTGCAAGATGCAATGTTAGATACTCACTTTTATTTTAGTGCTAAACGAGTATCTTTAGCTTTAGAACCAGATTTATTATGGACTATAGTTAAATTTTTGCAATCAATGGGGGCAGAAATTCATCATGCTGTCACCACAACTCGTTCTCCCTTACTTCAAGAACTTCCTATTAAAAATGTCACCATTGGCGATTTAGAAGATTTTGAAAAATTGGCAATAGGTTCTGATTTATTGATTGGTAATTCCCACGTAAATACCATCTCTAAACGCCTTTCTATTCCCCTCTATCGTTTAAGCATTCCTATTTATGACCGATTAGGAAATGGTCTATTTACCAAAGTAGGCTATCGCGGTACTATTGAGCTTCTTTTCGGCATGGGAAACCTATTTATAGAACATGAAGAATCATCAATGATCAACCAATGGTCATCAGTAATCAACAAATAACAACTAACAACTGACAACTGACAACTGACAACCAATAAAGGACAAATGAAAGTGAAAATTGCTTTTACGACAACTGACAGAATTCATGTTAATGCTCACTTTGGCTGGGCTAAGGAAATAGATGTTTATGAAATTTCCGACAACGGCTATGAATTTGTAGAAACTCTCAAATTTGAAGGTGATCTAAAAGAAGATGGTAATGAGGATAAAATTACCCCTAAACTTCAAGCACTTAATGATTGCACAATTGTTTATGTTGTGGCTATTGGTGGTAGTGCAGCCGCTCGTTTAATTAAGAAAGGTGTAACCCCAGTTAAGGCTAAATCTGAAGAGGAAAAAATTGCAGAAATTCTCGATAAATTAGTCAAAACTCTCAAAGGTAATCCTCCACCTTGGTTACGAAAAGCTTTACAACAGAAAAAACCTAGTTTTGCTGAAGAAATTGAAAACGAAGCAACAGTATGAGTACAAATAATGTGAATGGAACTGGTAACAATTTAGAGGTTATTTTACCTCCTTTTTTGAAAGCATTAGTTCAACAAATTCGGGCGCAAGATAGTTATGGTTTCTACCGAAATTGGACTGATGAATTAATCCTCAAACCCTATATTGTTACTAAACAAAAGAAACGAGAAATTTCTGTAGAAGGTGAAGTTGACCCCGCCACTATTTCCCGTATAAATGCCTTTTTTAGAGCGGTAGCTGCCAGCATTGAAAAGGAAACTGGACTCATTTCTAATGTAGTTATTGAATTAGGACATGAGGGTTTTGGTTGGGCTTTAGTATTTTCAGGACGCTTATTATTAGCTGTGAAAACTTTGCGTGATGCTCATCGTTTTGGTTTTGATTCTTTCGAGAAATTAGACGAAGAAGGCACAAAGTTTGTGGAAAAAGGCATTGATTTAGCCAAACGTTTCCCCGAAGTAGGCAATCTTTAATTAGTCATTGGTCAGTAGTCAGTGGTTAGTGGTGATTAGTTAGAGGAGACTTGCAAATTTGTTCTCTTCTATAGCAAATTACAACTAACAACGGACAAAGGACAACTGACCAATGACAAAGGACAAAAAATATGACAATTGAGGAAATCACAACCAAGATTAAAAAGCTAAATAGCAAAGCAGGTCAAATGAAAATGGATCTGCATGATTTAGCAGAAGGACTACCCACAGATTACCAAAAACTGATGGATGTTGCTGCGGAAACTTACGAAATCTACTGTCAGTTAGATGGACTCAAGCAACAACTCAAAAAAATGGAGAATTCTAAATGAGTACCAATATTGATGAATTTAAAAACCTCGTAGATGCCGAAGAGTTTTTCATCTTTTTTAATCTACCCTATGACCAAAAATTTGTAAATGTCAACCGTTTACATATTTTGAAAAAGTTTTCTCAGTTCATGAGTCAAATTGATGATAGTTATCCTCAACTCAGTAACCAAGAAAGATTAGAGAAATATTGTGTTGCTTTGCAACAAGCTTATCAGGTGTTTATAGAATCCACACCCCATGAACAAAAGCTGTTCAAGGTATTTAATGATAAGCCCAAAAATGTTGTCACCCTGACAGAAATCACCTCAGATTAGGAGTTAAAAAGTGATTAACCTAACGCCTACCGAATTGGAACGCTATAGTCGCCAAATGATGCTTCCTAATTTTGGTGAATTAGCTCAAAAGCGCCTAAAATCAGCGACTGTTTTAGTGTCAGGTGTGGGTGGATTAGGTGGTACAGCGGCGCTTTACTTAACAGTAGCAGGCGTTGGGCGGCTGATCCTAGTCCGAGGTGGTGATTTGCGGCTGGATGATATGAATCGTCAGGTTTTGATGACTGATGACTGGGTGGGTAAACCCAGAGTATTTAAAGCCCAAGAAACCCTCAAAGCCATCAATCCTGATGTTCAAGTGGATGTAGTTCACGATTACATTACCGCAGAAAATGTGGATGGGTTGGTACAGTCGGCGGATATGGCTTTGGATTGCGCTCATAATTTCACTGAACGCAATTTGTTAAATGAAGCCTGTGTCCGCTGGCGCAAGCCCATGGTAGAGGCAGCCATGGACGGTATGGAGGCTTACCTGACCACGATTATTCCCGGTGTCACCCCTTGTTTATCTTGTCTGTTTCCAGAAAAGCCGGATTGGGACCGACGCGGTTTTTCCGTGCTGGGGGCTGTTTCTGGGACCTTGGCCTGTTTGACGGCTTTGGAAGCGGTAAAGCTGATTACTGGTTTTAGTCAACCGCTGTTATCAGAATTACTAACCATTGATTTAAACAGAATGGAATTTGCTAAACGTCGTTCTCACCGCGATCGCAATTGTCCAGTCTGCGGTAATACTGCCCCTTGGAGATATTCCCAATCTCAAGCCGCAACGGTGTAAGTTACCACTTCTTGAAAATCCACATCCAAATCAGAATATTCGCTACAGAATAAGACATAAAATGACTGTTACTTTAACAGAAAAGGCAGAATTTCGTCTCTGGGCATTTGTCAAGGGTTCTGCAACCGACGAAACTAATAACGCCACAAAGGGTGTCCGCATCTCGGTTAAAGATGGTGGTTGCAGTGGCTACGAGTATGGCATCGAAATTACTAGCAAGCCCCAACCTGATGATATCGTAACTCAACAAGGAAATGTGTTGATTTATGTTGATGCTAAAAGTGCGCCGTTATTAGCAGGTGTGGTAGTTGATTTTGTAGAGGGAGTTATGGATAGCGGTTTTAAGTTTTCCAACCCCAATGCAACTGATACCTGCGGTTGTGGCAAGTCCTTTAAAACCAGTGACGGTACTCCCAATGGTGTACCTTGCGGTAAATAGAATAGTTCAAACTTCAAAAGTTAGCTCCTTTATTTTGAATTTTGACTTGATCCAGGAAAACTTAACGAACTCAAAAACTCACTTCATTAATCTTTGAGGAGAATCGAAAAATGGCGACATATCAAGTAAGATTGATCAACAAAAAAGAAGATATAGACACCACAATTGAATGTGATGAAGACATGACAATTGTAGACGCAGCAGAAGAAGCTGGTCTGGAATTACCTTTCTCTTGTAAATCCGGCGCTTGCTCTAGCTGTGTAGGCAAGATTGTTGAAGGTGAAATTAACCAAGATGATCAATCCTTCTTAGATGATGAGCAAATGGGCAAAGGATTCGCCTTATTATGTGTTAGCTATCCCCGTTCTAACTGCACAATCAAAACCCACCAAGAACCTTACCTTGCTTAATACAATATTTGTCGGGATTTAGGATTTCTAAATTCTTTCACTTTCACAATGATGGAGGATGTTTATCATCTTTCATCATTTCAATTTTCATTGTTTATTTTGATAATTCAATGTTTACTAATTTTACCGTTATGGGCTGTTCTTTAGAGTTACTAAAATCAGGAGAATGTGGCATAGTTACTTTTTGTCAAACTCAGGATGAGACAATTAGAAAAAAGCTGATATCAATGGGCATTCAAACAGGTAATACCATTACTGTAGAACAGCAATTTCCTACTTTTATTATTAAATGTGGTAGTTTATCTATGACTATAAATCGCCAAATAGCGCGGGCTATTTATGTGCGGGTAATTGATGGCTGAAAATGGTGATTAAGTTTAGTTATTGGTTTAAATTGTGGTTTTTACAACCAAACTCACGTGTAGTATTTAACACGGAGTTTAAATTTATAGACTTAAACTTAAAGCCTAAAGCAAAAGATGTTAAAATACTATAAAGTTAGAAAGGTGAAATAATATGAGCTATTAAAAACCCAATCAGAAGAAAAGTGAGAATAAACAATGGGGAAAACTTTAAAGGAAAAACTAGAACAGTTACCACTAGAAAGACAGCAAAAAATTGCTGAAGAATCTAACTTTCTCATTGCTGAAGAAATGACACGACAACAATTGAGACTAGCACTCAAACTCACTCAAGAGCAAATGTCAAAACTTCTTCAAATTGATCAAGGAAATGTTTCTCAAATGGAACAAAATACTGATTTAATGCTTTCAATTCTGCGAAAGTATATTACTGATTTAGGTGGTGATTTAAAGCTTGTTGTTGAATTTCCTAACCGTCCACAAGTTACTTTATCAGGAATTTCTGAGATTGATATCTGACGAAGATCTTCAACTAAAGTCAACTAAAGATAAAATTTTCTCTAAAACTCGCTCATTTATGGTTGGTGGTAAATTTTTCAGTACAAAAAAGGTGCGTTATGCGATCGCTAACACACCCTACAAAACTAAATCAAAGGTTAAATTTTATTAAATTTGTAAGTTTAAAAACAAAAATGCTGTATGGCTAACACACCCTACAAAACTAAATCAAACGTTAAATTTTATTAAATTTGTCAGGTTAAAAACAAAGATGCTGTATGATAGTTTGAAAATCACAATTTAATTAATATAATTAATAATTAAATTATATGAAAGTACAACAACAAATATTAGACTTTAGAAATAAAATTCTTCTCGGTGACAATCTATCTATTCTCAAACAAATAGAAAGTGATACTTTTGATTTAATCATCACTTCACCCCCATATTTTCAGCAACGTGATTATGGAAATGGTAATTTAGGTATAGGGAATGAAACAACGGAAGCAGAATATTTACAAAATATCTTAACGGTATTTGGGGAATGTGTGCGCGTTTTGAAAAAAACAGGAGCAATAGTTTTTAATTTGGGAGATAAATATATTAACGGTGGTTTATCTCTAATTCCTTATAAATTTGCCATTCAAGCTACCCAAAATCAAAATATTTTTCTGATTAATCAAATTACATGATCAAAACTAAATCCTACACCACGTCAAGATAAAAGAAAATTAATACAAGCTACAGAACCATTTTTCATATTTGCCAAATCAAAAGATTATTACTTTAATTTAGATAATTATTTACAACATCTAGATACCTTTAATAAAAGTATTAAAGGTAAACCATCTGATAAATTAGGTAAAAAATATCTGGAATTAATTAAAAATTCTGATTTAAGCGAGGCACAAAAAAATCATGCTATTAAAGAATTAAATCAAGCTATTTTAGCAGTACATAATGGAGAAATTGAAGGATTTAGAATGAAAATTCATGGAATACATAAATTAGCCTATGGTGGACAAGAAGGAGGGAGAAATAACCAAATTAAGAATCATGGTTTTACTATTATTAGAATTTTAGGAAACACCATGAAAAAAGACATCATTGAAAGTCCGGTAGAAATTACTAAAAATAATCATCATCCAGCAGTTTATCCTTTATATATTATTCAAGAACTTATTAAATTGTTAACTCAAGAAGGTGATTTTATTCTTGATCCTTTTTGTGGTAGTGGGACTAGTTGTGTAGCAGCTAGAAATTTAAATAGAAACTATTTAGGAATTGAAATTAATCCTGATTATGTAAATTTAGCTAATAACCGCATGGAACAACCTGATTCTCAACAACAGGAATTATTTATATGAAATATAATTATCATCGAGAAATAGAAATATTAGAACAATTTTATCAGGAAGCAATTGAATTAATTAAAAATCAAGCGTTATCAGAAATTGAGGAAGAAATAAAAGACTGTGTAGATATTTTCGTTCATAAAATAGAAACTGATAAATCTTTAATTCAAGTAATTATTACCAGTCTACTCAAGAAAATAATTAAACCTGAGCAAGATATTAGGTTGCACATGGCTAAATTTCCAAATGGATATTCTGCTAGAGTCCTTGATACTAAGGTAACTACACCGTTTTTTAAAATAAATTTTCCACGATACGCTAATAAGGAAACTGCATTTTTAACAAAAGCAACAATTTATCAAAACATATACAGAAGAATTAGTACAAGATGCTAGAAATTCAACGGAGGTAAAAGATTTTCATATTCAAGCTTGGGAGAAAATTTTACAACAATGTCAATAAAAATAAGCATTTTTCCAATTAAGTATTAATCCTGATTTTTCCTGGTGGTAATGCGATAGCGAAGCGCTCCGTAGGAATCGCTATCCGACCATTATTAGCCCGATATTGGTAATCTTGGTGTATTACAAAATGAAGTGCGGAATGTGGGCTACAATCCCCAATCTACAACTAGCAACCGCGGATCAAACTCTCGCAATAAACGTACCAGTTCTTTTAAATCATTAATAGAACTTACACAGACGCAACCCGCACTACCAGGACTGTGTCCCTCTTTACAGCGATTTTCATGTAGTTAAGCCAGAAAATGAGGTAAACTAGAATAAATATATTGTTAAATTATATGCCAACACCTTATTCAATAGATTTGCGTAGTCGCGTGATTATG
>NZ_JACJPZ010000061.1:0-22771 GCF_014696335.1 Dolichospermum sp. FACHB-1250 | reverse complement strand
TTTCCATCTGCTTTGAGCGTTCCACCGCTAATCAAAAACTTGCCACTACCATTGATTCTTGCTGCGTTGGTAAATGTATAAACTGAATCATTAATTTCTAGTTGTTTACCACTTGTGATGTTAAATGTTCCACTATTCACTCCTCCACCAGAAAGGACTAAAGTTCCTGCTTCGACATTGACTGTTCCCGTATTATTAAAAGCTACCCCAATTGTCGCTGTATCTGCGGTGGTTTTCTTGAAAGTTCCAGAGTTGTTTAATGTACCGATAATATTATTGTCGTCATCGTCAACAATCCGCCCTGCTTGAAATTGAATTGTTCCGGTATTATTGAGTTGGGTATTTAGATATTTCTCATAACCGCTACTAATGGTTAAAGTGCCTGTTTGGGTAATAGGACGTGCTGATGATAGAGTTCCATTATCCCAAAGAGTGCCATTTAAGGTAGTTGCGTTAACCCAGACGAAGTTATTAGCCATAATAGATACCCGTTTTAGAATTTGTGATTTTGAAAAGAGTTAAAGTAATGTTACAATTGAGTATGGCGTTAATCCCGTTTTTATTCTACCACTAACTTCCCAAAATACTTACATAAATAAAATAAGTTTTGTAAAAAGCAGCTTATAAGCGCTTCTTAAACGGATGAATCAATCTGGTAAAAAATTTAGATAGGATTTAAGGAAACAGGCTGATTCATAGTGAAGTCACAAATTAGATAATTATTTCCCCAATGAGGTACACATATATGAAAAGCTTTGCATTTTCCGTGGGTAAGAGTAAGTACAATAAAATCGTGACATTGGCTACATCTGCGATCGCTGCCCTATCTTTAATAGGTGGTATTAATGCTGCCCATGCCACTTCCAGAGAAACACCAGCAGCAAAAGAAATAACCTCTGTATCAATATCAATCCCACCAGGTCAAACTCAGCCCGTAATTACCCAGTCTGTAACTCGCCAAATTCCTTATCAAGCCATGGGAATTGAACCTTTAATCATTGTTCCTGTGATCATTATTGGTGGTTGTATTTTCTTCGGTGGACTGGTAGTTATCGGTGAGCGCGAGGTGGGCATTGTTGTCAGAAAATTTACCTTTTCTGGTAAAGTATTACCCCCTAATAGATTAATCGCTTTAAATGGTGAAGCTGGTTTACAAGCAGATACCCTGGCCCCTGGTTGGCACTGGGGTTATTGGCCTTGGCAGTATGCTGTCAAAAAAGAGCCGGTAATCATTGTCCCCCAAGGAGAAATCGCTCTGGTTGTCGCCGCTGATGGGGCTTCTAACCCTCCAGAGCGGATTTTGGGCAAAATTGTCGAATGTGATAATTTTCAAGATGCTCGCAAATTTTTGACGAAAGGTGGCGAAAAAGGACGACAAATTGCTTTTATTACCGCTGGTACTTACCGGATTAACACTGCTCTGTTTAAAGTTATTACGACTGCAAATGCCACTACCCATGGTATGCGTCCAGAACAATTGCGTATTTATGAAGTAGCAGCAGACAAAGTTGGTATTGTCACCACGTTAGATGGTTCACCAATTCCAGCAGGTGAAATTGCTGGACGTTTGATTGGTGGCCATGATAACTTTCAAAATGGTCAAAAATTTATTGATGCTGGGGGACAACGGGGTTTACAAGAACAGGTATTATTATCGGGTTCGTGGAATCTCAACCCTTGGTTGGTAAATATCGAACAAGTACGGATGACGGAAATTCCCATTGGTTATGTCGGTGTGGTGATTTCTTTTGTCGGTGAAGATCAGGAAGATGTCAGTGGTGCGGCTTTTACTCACGGAAACTTAGTCAATCAAGGACATAAGGGGGTTTGGGTTGAACCATTGTATCCAGGAAAACACCCGCTCAATACTAAGGTGATGAAAGTTGAGTTAGTACCGACGACAAATATCGTTTTAAACTTTACTGACAGAATTGTGGGACAGCACGGGTATGATACTAATTTGAAGGCGTTAAAACTGCTGTCGTTTGATGGTTTTAGCTTTGATTTAGAGATATTTCAAATTATCCACATTGGGGCTTCAGACGCGCCAAAAGTGATTTCTCGCTTAGGTTCGATGCAAAATGTCATTGACCAAGTTTTGCGTCCCATTGTGGGCAATTATTTCCGTAATTCCGCTCAAGAATATACCATTTTAGATTTCTTGATTGCCCGTAGCGAGCGCCAAATAGAAGCTTCTGAATACGTTAAATCTGCTTTGCGTGCCTATGATGTGCAAGCTGTGGATTCTTTAATTGGTTTAATTACGCCCCCGAAAGAATTAATGCACACTTTGACAGAACGGAAAATCGCGGAGGAACAACGTAAAACTTACGAAGTGCAGCAAATGGCCGAAACCCAACGACAAATGTTGGTCAGGGAAACAGCATTAGCTGATATTCAGCAAGATTTGGTACAATCAGAACAAGGTGTGACAATTGCCGAATTGCAAGCTAACGCCCAAATTCAGCAAGCAACCGGTGAAGCGGAAGCCATTAAGCTGAAAGCTGTCGCGGAGGCTGAAGGTATTCGCGCCACAGGTAACGCTAAAGCGGAAACCTACCTCGCCGGTGTGGAAGCTTTAGGAAAACAAGGTTATACAGCGATGCAGTTAATGCAAATTATAGGCGATCGCAATGTCCGTATTATCCCTGACATTACGGTAAGTAGCAGCAATGGTAATGGTAATAGTAACAGTTTAGTAGATGGTTTACTCTCAATGATTCTCTGGAATCAAACAGGACAAACACAAGCAGAAACAAAGGTATCTAAACCACCATCTCTTCCCAATCCCATTATTATTAAACCTGAACCAGCGAGTCACAACATTCAGATATAGGTTTAATTTGACTTACTGCGATAAACCTCACCCTAACTCCTCTCCAGGACGGAGAGGGGTATTTTACTTAAACTTTACTGGATTGAATTTGTCTAATTATAGCGGGCAAGATGCCCGCACCACAAGATTTAGTATAATTATAAGCAATTATAGCGGGCAAGATGCCCGCACCACAAGATTTAGTATAATTATAAGCAATTATAGCGGGCAAGATGCCCGCACCACAAGATTTAGTATAATTATAAGCAATTAAAGCAGGTAAGATGCCCACAGCACAAGATTTAGTATAATTATAAGCAATAATAGCGGGCAAGATGCCTGCACCACAAGATTTAGTATAATTAAAGCAATAATAGCGGGCAAGATGCCTGCACCACAAGATTTAGTATAATTATAAGCAGTCATAGCGGGCAAGATGCCCACAGCATAATATTTAGTATAATTATAAGAAATTATAGCAGGCAAGATGCCCGCACCACAAGATTTAGCCATATTAATTCGCTATGTCATCATTTCTGTGTGAGTTCTATTTTTGATTTTTGTACCCAAGCACGAAAGGAACGAATCATAGAAATTTCGCCGATTTCCAGACTTTGAGCTAAAAAGCGGGGAATTTCTGTGGTTAGGGGTAAATTGGCAAAGGTGGGAGAAACGTCACAGGGAATATAAACACCATTACTGAGTTGATAAATCTGCATTACTGGATGATCATAACGCCAAACTTCGGGAACACCTAAGGCCAAATAAATCGGTAATCTATCCAGGGAAGCGCTGGTATAATCAACTTCTATAATTAAATCTGGTGGAGGATCTTGAGTCAAATCTAGAGTTTGTTTATTTCGCATTATCGGTTCATTTTGGATGTAAAAACTAGAATCTGGTTCTACACCTTTGGCTAAATCTTGACGTTTACAGGTCACTGAACCGGTACTTTTAATATTAAGATTAAGTTCCTCTGCTAAATTATCAATGAGCTTTTCTATCAGTCTTTTATTATGTTCATGGGGCATTAAAGGAGTCATAATTTCTAGTGTTCCCTGGTTGTAGGCTAGACGGGTAGCGCGATGATTGCCCATTTCTGTTAAAATGGTTTCAAAAGTGTGCCAAGAAATATTAGCGAGTATAGCGCGGTGGGAGTGAGCGGGTGCTATGGTTAGCATGAGACTTCACCTCGTATTTTTTACTAGGATATCATTATTTATTAATTTGTAAATAATGTATCCAAGTTTCAATATTTCTTCTAGAGACAAAGATTACTATTACCAATTACCAATTACCTATTACCAATTACCAATTACCAATTACCTATTACCTATTACCCATTACCCATTACCAATTACCAATTACCTATTACCAATTACCAATTACCAATTACCTGTTACCTATTACCTATTACCTATTACCGGTTATGGCATACAATATTGGAATTGACTAATATTCAGCCCCGTCAAGTTAAAAACAGTATCTTATGCCAGCATTTTTATTAGAGGTCGGTACAGAAGAATTACCCGCCGGTTTTTTGAGTGATGCTATTGTACAATGGAAATCGCGCATTCCCCACAGCCTAGCAACTCATAATCTCCCCGAGGCTGTGGTTGAAGTCTATGGAACACCGCGACGGATAGCAGTTCTCATTACCGGTTTACCCTCCCAACAAGCAGACAGAGAAGAGGAAATCAAAGGACCACCCGCACAAGCAGCCTTTAAAGATGGACAACCCACTAAAGCTGCCATTGGTTTTGCCAGTAAGCAAGGTGTAGATATTTCTGCTTTAGAAATTCGTCCCACGGAAAAAGGGGATTTCGTCTTTGTGAATAAGCAAATTCCCGGTCGTCCCATTGCGGATATTTTAACCGAACTTGTACCTGAATGGGTTTGGAACTTGGAGGGCAAGCGGTTAATGCGGTGGGGACATGGTGACGGACGATTTTCCCGACCAATTCGGTGGTTAGTGACATTATTAGATGGGGATATCTTACCATTACAATTAGAAAATGGGGCAAAAATTGTCAAAAGCGATCGCATTTCTCGCACCCATAGAGTCTTACACCCCGAACCCGTCAGCATTTCCCACGCTACAGAATATGTCAAAACATTGGCTTCTGGTTATGTAAATGTCCCTCCAGAAAACCGAGCGGAAATTATCACAAATCAAGTTAAAGCAGCAGCGGAAAAATTAGGCGGATATACGCCAATTTACCCAGAATTATTAGCGGAAGTTGTCAATTTAGTGGAATATCCCACAGCAGTGATTGGACAATTTGAGGAGGAATTTCTCAAGTTACCAAAAGAAGTAATTACCGAGGTTATGGTCAGTCACCAGCGGTATTTTCCCGTTTTCAAAAATGCAGAATGTCAGCAATTATTGCCCAATTTTATCACCATTAGTAACGGAGATCCCGCCAAATCTGATATTATTGCTGTGGGGAATGCGAGGGTAATTCGCGCAAGGTTAGCAGACGGCAGATTTTTCTATGAAGCTGATGTATCTAAACCTTTAGAAAGCTTTTTACCTCAATTAGAAAAAGTTACATTCCAAGAAGATTTAGGTTCTGTTCGTGCTAAGGTCGAAAGAATAGTTAAAAATGCAGAAAAAATTAGTAATCAACTACAATTAAATCCAATTCAAAGCCAAAATATACAAAGGGCTGCGTTACTCTGTAAAGCCGATTTAGTGACGCAAATGGTCTATGAATTTCCAGAATTACAGGGAATTATGGGCGAAAAATACGCCTTAGCTAGTGGTGAAGACCCAGAAGTGGCAAAAGCGATTTTTGAGCATTATTTACCCAGAAATGCTGATGATATTTTCCCTCAAACTCTTACTGGTCAAATTGTCGGTTTAGCTGATAGATTAGATACATTAACTAGTATCTTTGGTTTAGGTTTAATTCCCTCCGGTTCATCAGATCCTTTTGCATTACGTCGCGCAGCAAATGCGATTGTTAATATTACATGGTTGGCAAATTTACCAATTAATTTATCAGCCTTATTAGCAGAAATTACCGCAGATTTTGCAGCAGCTTTTAACAAAGATGCTAAATCCTTAATTAACACATTACGCGAATTTTTTCTACAACGGATTCGCACCTTATTACAAGATGAAAAACAGATCGATTATGATTTGGTAAATGCGGTTTTAGGAGAAAATGATCCTGAATATACAGAACGTGCATTAGTAGATTTATTAGATGTCCGCGATCGCGCCATCTATTTACAAAAAATCCGTCAAGATGGTACATTAGATAAAATCTACGAAACCGTCAACCGTTCTACCCGGTTAGCAGCCCAGGGAAATCTAGACTTGGAAACCCTAGCACCACAAACCTTAATTAACCCCGAACTATTCCAGAAAAAATCTGAATCTGCATTTTACAACGCCTTGGTTGAACTAGTTCCCCAAACCCAAGCAGCACAACAAAACCGTGATTATCAACTGTTAGTATCCGCACTGACAAAAATCGCCCCCACCGTTAGTACATTTTTTGATGGTGAAGATAGCGTTTTAGTCATGGACGCAAATCCCGATATTAAGCGAAATCGCTTAAATTTGCTGGGATTATTGCGAAATCATGGTCGCATTTTAGCAGATTTTGGTGCAATAGTGAAAAATTTGTAGTCAAAAGCAACAAAAAGTTGTGTAATTGCTGCCAATTAACGCTACTATAGTAGAGCTTAACCAGGGATGATACACGGTCAATGCCAGAAGCGTTAATTATTGGATTAGGAAAGTCCGGTGTTGCTGCGGCAAGATTGTTGAAACAGGAAGGCTGGGAGGTAGAACTTTATGACAGTAGCACCTCCCCAACCCTTCTCAAACAACAACAGGAACTCGCCAGCGAACACATTACCGTTAAATTAAAAACCACACCAGAATTTACCAATTCTGATTTATCCAAATTAATCATTGTCAGTCCCGGAGTTCCTTGGGATATTCCTATTTTAGCCCAAGCGCGAGAACTGGGAATGGAAACTATCGGCGAAATGGAACTAGCTTGGCGACATTTACAAGATATCCCCTGGGTAGGAATTACTGGTACAAATGGTAAAACCACTACCACAGCCTTAATTGCGGCTATTTTCCAAACGGCAGGATTAAACGCTCCCGCCTGTGGTAATATCGGCTATGCTGCTTGTGAGGTAGCAATCCAAAGTCTCAAATCTCAAATCCACAATCGCCCTGATTGGATAATTGGCGAAATTAGCAGTTATCAAATCGAATCTTCTGTAACTTTAGCACCTCGCATTGGCATTTGGACAACTTTCACACCAGATCATTTAGCCCGTCACAAAACATTAGAAAATTACTATCATATCAAGGCCAAATTATTACACAATTCCCAGTTACAAATATTTAATGGTGATGATCTTTACTTGCGTCAATTAGGATTAAATCATTGGCCTCAGGCCTATTGGACAAGCGTTAAAGGTCGAGAATTTCTGATTGGTGAAAAAGGCTTTTATATAGAAAATGGCTGGGTAATGGAAAAAATCACGGCTACACCCCAAGCCATTGTCGAGGTATCTGCATTGCGAATGGTAGGGGAACATAACCAGCAAAATCTGCTCATGTCCGTCGCCGCTGCTAGATTAGCCGGTATAGATATTACCGCTATTTCCCAGGCTGTCCGTGAATTTCCTGGTGTTCCCCATCGCTTAGAACATATCTGTAATTGGCAAGGAGTTGATTTTATTAACGATAGTAAAGCCACTAATTACGACGCAGCGGCGGTAGGTTTAGCATCTGTGCAAAGCCCCGCTATTTTAATCGCTGGTGGAGAAGCTAAAGCGGGAGATGATACCGCTTGGTTAGGGCAAATTCAAGCTAAAGCCGCCGCTGTCTTACTCATAGGTAACGCAGCACCGGCATTTTCTAAACGTCTGCAAGAGGTGGGATATAGTAATTATCACATAGTCGAAACTATGGAAAACGCCGTATCCTTATCTGGGGAACTAGCGAAAAAACATCAAGCTTCAGTAGTATTACTATCTCCTGCTTGCGCTAGTTTTGATCAATATCCTAATTTTGAAATGCGGGGTGAAGACTTTCGCCAATTGTGTCAGAAATATCTGCTAAATGTTGCTGAATAAGGGTGTATTTTTTTTCACGCAGAGGCGCACAGACGCGGAGAGTCAGGGAGGTTTGTCGGAATATTTTTGAAATTTCTCTCTTGGGAAGGATTATTAATATATGAATAACCTATAGGATGGATAATATATTTTACCCTGAGTGAAGTTGGGCTTGGTTTACCCTCCAAGCCTTTTTATTTTTTCCCTGTATTTCATAGTTTTTGTTCTGGTCAACTGGGATATTTTTTCTATTTTTCGCAAAAGTAACATTAGTAAATCTAATTGAGGATCTGATATCATGATTACGTAGCGGTAATTCATGAATTACCGCTACTCTTGTTAAGACAGAATTACTGGGGTGGGTGTGGCTTTAGTGATGTTATTTTTAGCTATTTCTAAGTATATCAAAAGGGCGTTGATATCCGCTGGGTTAACACCACCAATTCTCGCAGCTTGTCCAATAGTTAAGGGTTGGACTTTATTCAACTTTTCTCTCGCTTCCTTTGATAAAGTATCAATGGTTGAGTAGTCCAAATTACTAGGTAGTTGGCGATTTGCTTGACGGGCAACTTGGTCAATTTGGTTTTGCTGTCTTGCTAAATAACCAGCATACTTGATATCAATTTCCGCTCCTTCTTTTTCCGCTTGTTTGAGGTTGGGGTTATGGAGTCCGTAACGCTCCAAGTCAATGTAATGGATACCCGAACGACGCAGCAAGTCAGCAAGGGTAATAGAACCTTTAATTGCCTGTTGGGTATCATGAGCGATCGCTTGTCCTACTGCCTCATTTTCCTTTATTCTAGTACAATGCAGCCGTTCTTTCTCCGCCGTAATTTGTGCTTGTTTTTCACTAAACAAATTCCAGCGCCTATCATCAATTAAACCAATTTCCCGTCCCAAGGGTGTCATGCGGAGATCAGCATTATCAGAACGTAGTAATAACCGATACTCTGAACGACTTGTAAGCATACGATAAGGTTCTCGTAAATCCTTCGTACACAGGTCATCAATTAAAGTGCCAATATAACTTTGTTCACGGGGAAAAATAATCATTTCTTCACCCCGTACAAACCGCGCTGCATTGATTCCTGCTACTATCCCTTGAGCAGCAGCCTCTTCATAACCTGTAGTCCCATTTACCTGTCCGGCACAAAATAATCCAGGCACTTTCTTAGTCATCAAGGTAGGAAAACACTGGGTTGCAGGTAAATAATCATACTCTACTGCATAGGCAGGACGTAACATCACACAATTTTCTAAACCTGTCAAACTCCGCAACATCAAAATTTGCAAAGTTTCTGGTAAACCGGTAGAAAAACCCTGAATGTATAATTCAGGAATATCTCTTCCTTCCGGTTCAATAAAGATTTGGTGACTTTCTTTATCTACAAAGCGGACAATTTTATCTTCAATACTCGGACAATAGCGGGGACCGGTTGCTTCCACCCAACCACCATACACAGGGGACAGATGTAAATTTTCCTGAATTAAACGATGAGTTTCTTTAGTGGTTCGAGTCATGTGACAAGGCATTTGTTCCCGTTCTACCCAGACTTCAGGGTCAAAACTGAACCACCGTACAGCGTCGTCTCCGGGTTGAACTTCCATTTTAGTGTAATCAACAGAACGTTTATCAACCCGTGCTGGTGTCCCGGTTTTCAGTCTACCGGTTTCAAATCCTAAGCGGTTCAAAGTTTGTGTTAACCCTTCCGCTGCAAACTCTCCCGCGCGGCCTGCGGCCATGGATTTATTTCCCACCCAAATTTTCCCACCTAAAAACGTCCCCGTGGTGAGAATTACCGCTTTACAGTGAAAAGATACGCCAAAATAAGTTTCTAAACCAATAACTTGATTATGATCATTTAAGATTAAATCTGTCACCATCCCTTCTCTAATTGTCAAATTCTCTTGATTTTCGACAATTCCCTTCATTATCGCCGCATATTCTCTTTTATCAGTTTGCGCTCGTAATGCCCAGACCGCAGGACCTCGTGAGGAATTGAGGATACGTTTTTGTAAGTATGTCCGGTCTGCCATTTTGCCAATTTCTCCCCCTAAAGCGTCTATTTCATGGGTTAATTGGGATTTAGCAGGTCCACCGACTGCGGGGTTACAGGGTTGCCAAGCGATTTTATCTAAGTTTAGGGTCAATAGCAGAGTTCGACAACCGAGGCGAGCAGTAGCCAGCGCTGCTTCACAACCTGCGTGACCTGCACCGACGACAATTACATCATAAGCGTCTGGAAATTCAGTGAAATTGTGCATGGTCTTAGTTACAAAATTAAGTTAGTTAGGAATTATGATATAAATTCCCTATTATACATTATTTTTAATTTGTTGGTGATTGGCGATCTGCTTACAGCAGTGCTTGGCGATCGCACTATACTTAAAATTAGGTCTATTCTTAATCCGATACCAGCAAATACCAGTACCGCTTTTAAATTCTCTGTTTTCATATATTAATTGTCTACTATTTAATAATTACTCATCTGTAAAATAATCGGAATCTATCTTTTTAATTTCGTAAATAGAGACTGTGGAAACACCCACATGATTATCAATCATCAACTGAGCTAATTCTTCTCCATCTATTAACACAATTTTACTATCTATAATAGATACATATTCTCTCGCTTCTTGGGAAAATCTGGAAGTAGTGATAAAAACACCTTTTCTTGCTCTTTGTCCATGTAAAGCCCCGACAAACTTTTGAATTTCTGGTCTACCAACAACAGTATTATCCCATCTTTTAGCTTGAACATAAACAATATCTAAGCCTAATTTATCTTCTTTAATTATACCATCAATTCCCCCATCTCCACTTTTACCGATCGCTCTCCCCGCATCACGTCTTGAGCCACCATAACCCATTTTTACGAGTAAATCTACCACTAATCTTTCAAAAAAATCAGGTGAACAACTTTTCACACGGTTAAGTAACTCTAATTCTAATTCTTTTCTAATTTTCTGATATCCAAACTCTATGGATTCCTGGGGTGTAGTTTCCGATATTTCTATAATTTCTGGTTCTGATTTATCATGATCTTTTTTAGAAGTTCTAAATTCAATATACTCTGGAAACTGTCCTAAAAATTTCACATTAATTGCTGCAATATTTTGATTTAAAATATCCTTTCCCCTTGTGGTAATTTGAAAAAATCCTCTTTTAAGAGATTCTACTAAACCGGCTTTTTTTAAATGTGTTCTAGCCCAACCTACTCTATTATCAAAAACCGCTTGTTGTCCACTAGATAATAATTCCTTTCTTTCGTCATCACTTAAATTAAAAACATCAGCTAAAAATGTAATAGCGTCTCTTAAAGAATGTTCTTTACCATCACTTGCATATTGCAATAAAGGAAGCATAATAGCTTGAAAGTCAGGAATAGTCATTTTTCACAAGTCAAAAAATCAAGATATTCACTTTTATACCATACTCTTGTGTTTGTTGGCAATATTTTTACATCACCGCATCAAATAGATATTATATTATCATATATAATATGAATACAAAAGATAAAAAACTGACAACATAATTAATAAATAACTCTATGACTAAATCACATCGTCCTCCAATTCTTAAACCTGATGAAACATACACATTTCGTAAGTATTTTGAGTTAAGGTTTGCACCTGCGGATATTTTACAAGAATTAGGAGTCAATTTAACTAGAGGAACAATTGATTGGCCGGTAAGTAATAATCAAATATCTCGATTAATTGATCTCAAAGAACGATTAGAAGAGGCAATGCAAAGAGTTAGTTTAACAAGCGAAGCTGCAAGAAGAGAAGTTTTAATTGCACCAATTCTCTTAGAAGTTGCACATATTACCGAATCTAAAATTAATATTGAATATCCCATTGAAATAAATCAATTTTTGCGGGGTGACTTAGATTATTACCTGCAATCTCAACATCAGGTTTTAGTTGTGGAAGCAAAACACGCAGATTTAACACGAGGATTTACTCAACTTGCAGTGGAATTAATTGCTTTAGATCAATGGGTTGAAGGAGATGAACCAATATTATATGGTGCTGTAACAACTGGAGATATTTGGCAGTTTGGCAGTTTTCAACGCGAAAATAAACTAATAACCCAGGATTTAATGTTATATCGAGTTCCTACCGATTTAGAAATGTTGATGCAAATTTTAGTAGGGATTTTAACCTAAAACTTCAGATCCCTGACTTCTTAAAGAAGTTGGGGATCTTTATCTTATTCATTTCGCACAGGATCTAGTGAAGAGTTGAGGATGCGTTTTTGTAAGTATGTCCGGTCTGCCATTTTGCCAATTTCCCCCCTAAAGCGTCTATTTCATGGGTTAATTGGGATTTGGCTGGTCCACCGACTGCGGGGTTACAGGGTTGCCAAGGGATTTTATCTAAGTTTAGGGTCAATAGCAGAGTTCGACAACCGAGGCGAGCAGTAGCCAGCGCTGCTTCACAACCTGCGTGACCTGCACGGACGACAATTACATCATAAGCGTCTGGAAATCCAGTGAAATTGTGCATGGTCTTAGTTACAAAATTAAGTCAGTTAGGAATTATGATATAAATTGTCTATTATACATTATTTTTAATTTGTCGGTGGTTGGCGATCTGCTTACAGCAGCGCTTAGCGATCGCACTATACTTAAAATTAGGTCTATTCTTAATCCGTTTCTACCAGAAGAGGGATAAAATCCAAAATCTAAAATCTAAAATCTAAATTTATGAAACCCCCCCCAATCTAATCAATTTGATTACGTAAAAATTGGTATAGCTTCACCAGAACGCATTCGTAAACGGGGTGAACGGACTTTACCTAATGGACAAATAGTTGGTGAGGTAACGCAGCCAAAAACTATTAATTACCGGACTCTGAAGCCGGAAATGGATGGTTTGTTTTGTGAGCGCATTTTTGGACCGGTTAAAGACTGGGAATGTCACTGTGGTAAGTATAAGCGTGCTGTGTTTAGAGGTATATTTTGTAAGGACTGTGGTGTAGAATTTACTGAATCCAGCGTCCGTCGTCACAGGATGGGCTTTATTAAGTTAGCTGCTCCGGTGGCTCATGTTTGGTATCTCAAGGGGATTCCTAGTTATATTGCTATTCTCTTGGATATGCCTGTACGGGATGTGGAGCAAATTGTTTATTTCCATTCTTACTGTGTGTTACGACCGGGTAATGCAGATACTTTGACTTATAAACAACTTCTAAGCGAAGATCAGCGGCTAGAAATTGAGGATGCTATTTATAGTGAGGATTCTCAATTAGAAGGTGTAGAAGTGGGTATTGGTGCGGAAGCACTGTTACGGCTTTTATCGGATATTAATTTGGAGCAGGAGGTGAAGGCTCTACGGGAAGAAATTGCTAATGCTAAAGGACAAAAACGCGCTAAGTTAATTAAACGTTTGCGGGTGATTGATAATTTCATTGCTACGGGTTCTAAGCCGGAGTGGATGGTTTTACAGGTGATTCTGGTGATT
Organism: Dolichospermum sp. FACHB-1250; assembly: GCF_014696335.1. Taxonomy (NCBI): domain Bacteria; kingdom Bacillati; phylum Cyanobacteriota; class Cyanophyceae; order Nostocales; family Aphanizomenonaceae; genus Dolichospermum; species Dolichospermum sp. FACHB-1250. Next base: position 9,396 of record NZ_JACJPZ010000061.1, on the reverse strand, counting down.
CCTCCGGATTTACGCCCTATGGTGCGATTAAATAAGGGTAAATTTGTTACTAGTAATTTAAATGATTTATATCTGCGGGTAATTAATTGTAATAATCGCTTGTCTAAGATTCAAGAGATATTAGCACCAGAAATTATTGTCCGTAATGAAAAACGGATGCTACAAGAAGCTGTTGATGCTTTGATTAATCATGGTCGTCGTGGGAGAACAGTGGTGGGTGCTAGTAACCGTCCTCTGAAGTCTTTGTCGGATATTATTGAGGGAAAATAGGGATGGTTTAAACAAAACCTGTTGGGTAAATGGGTGGACTATTCTGGGCGTTCTGTGATTGTGGTTAGACCTAAGTTAAAAAATCTATGTGCGTTTTGATGGAGAAGTTGATTCGGGAGAAGCTGATTCTAAACCTTTGGAGGTTATAGAGCAGAAGGATGAGTGTTCAAAACCTTGTAGGGGCGAACGGCAGGAAAGCCCCTACAAAGCCGTCGGTGGTCGGTGGTCAAGACTAACAACGGACAATGGTTACTGAGCGAAGTCGAAGTACGGACAAAGGACAACTAAGGACACTTGATCTTACACCTTGGGTTTAAAAGTCGAAGCAACGTGCAACTCTTTCAATTGTTTTGCGTCTACATTTCCAGGAGCATCTGTTAATAAACAACGAGCTTGTTGAGTCTTGGGAAAAGCAATCACATCACGAATTGATTCTTCTCCAGATAACAACATTACCAAACGGTCTACACCGTAAGCAATACCACCATGGGGAGGAGTTCCATATTCAAAAGCTTCTAATAAAAAGCCAAATTTACTTTGTGCTTCTTCTGTTGATAAACCAATAGCTGAAAACACTTGTTCTTGAACTTCTCGCTGATAAATTCGCAAACTTCCCCCACCAACTTCAAACCCATTTAAAACTAAATCATAAGCTTGAGCGCGGGCGGTTTTTAAATCACTGATATCCTCAGGATGAGGGGCTGTAAATGGGTGGTGTAATGCTTCTAAACGTTTTTCATCTGCATTCCATTCAAACATGGGAAATTCTGTCACCCAGAGCAAGTTAATTTTGTCTTTTGGAATTAACTTAAATTCCTTAGCCACAAATTGACGAATTCTATCTAAGGTTTTATTAACAGTGGTTGTATCAGCAGCCGCAAATAATAACAAATGTCCGGCTTTTGCACCCGTTCTTGTTAATATTTCCTGCTTTTGTTCCGGTGTCAAATTATCTTTAATTGCGCCAATGGTGTCAAGTTCACCATTTTCTCGCACGCGAATATAAGCTAAACCTTTCGCTCCAGCTTCTGCGGCTTCCCGGAAAATATCGCCACCTGGTTTAATGCGAACATTAGAAATGGCATCGTTACCGTTAGGAATGGGCAGAATTTTAACGATACCACCGTTAGAAATGGCTTCTCGAAAAACTTTGAAACCAGAATCTTTTAAAACGTCAGAAACATCAACTAATTCTAAACCGTAGCGGGTATCTGGTTTATCACTTCCGTAACGGTTCATAGCTTCCGCGTAAGGAAGACGAGGAAAAGGACGAGATAAATCAATGCCTTTCACGGTTTTGAAAATATGACAAACTAACTTTTCATTAAGTTCGATAATTTCATCTTCAGACATGAAACTCATTTCCATGTCTAATTGAGTAAACTCCGGTTGTCTATCAGCCCGTAGATCTTCGTCCCGAAAACATCGCGCAATTTGATAGTATCTATCCATTCCTGATACCATCAATAATTGTTTGAAGAGTTGGGGAGATTGCGGTAAAGCGAACCATTCACCTTCATTCACGCGACTGGGAAGAATATAATCTCGCGCTCCTTCGGGGGTAGAACGGGTGAGAACTGGGGTTTCAACTTCAATAAAACCCTCTAGGTCTTCCAGGTAGCGCCGCATGGCTTTAATGACCTGATGACGCAATTGCATATTTTGCGCCATACGTTCCCGTCGTAAGTCCAAATAACGATATTTTAACCGTAAATCTTCCCGCACTGTTTCCGTGTCTGCGGTGGAAACTTGGAAAGGTAATTGTTTACGGACGGCGTTAAGTAGTTCTATTTTATCCGCATAGATTTCCACTTCGCCAGTAGGAAGTCGGGGATTTAGGGATTCTGGAGGACGTTGGGTAACTCTACCGGTGATAGCTACAACATATTCATTTCTGAGTGCGTTAGCTTGTTCATAGGAGTCTGGGGTGCGCTGGGGGTCGCTGACGATTTGGACAATACCAGAGCGATCGCGCAAATCTAAGAATATCACACCACCGTGATCGCGGCGACGGTCTACCCATCCGTAAAAGGTAACAGTTTCACCAATATGTTCTTTTCGGAGTTCGCCGCAATAGTGAGTTCGCATAGTTGTTAGTTCTTTGGTTCCGGGCTAGGTTGTTTAAATGTCAAGGCTTCCCCATTATCTAGCATTAACATTCATTGTAGTCATTTTCGGTGAAGAAAAATCAGCAAAAATAAGAAAGTGATGATTTTCGATACTGATTCACAAAATATTATGTATGTTTTTTTACTATATTTGTACTTAATTAATCTATCATGTAGTTGACAACATTAACTACAAAAAGTTAATATTTACTCAGTTGATATCATGCTTAACCTACTCGTATCACACTATTCTTATGACCGAAAAATTACAAGATCTTAACTGGGATAAATTTACCCCTGAGCAAAAACGTTTATACGAAAAATGGATTCAATCATTAGAAGCGGCCATACAAGCCCATATTGAGTTGATGAAATCTTTTGAGAGTGAAGATAGTTCCTCAGAATCATCAAAGAAAGAGATAGTTGCGACACCACACAATACTAATTTTGCAAGAACTAAAGAGACACTAATTTCACTAAGAATAGATGGAATAGATGATATTTATTGTGAGGTGAAAAAGAGTATATGTAAAGCTAATTGTTTATTTAATTCTCAAAAACAAAAATGTTTAGAAGACTGTGAAAGAAATGGTTGTAGCTAAATATAAACATAAAATCAATATCATAAGTATATTGCTTACATAAGGCAATGGTGAAAAATTATTCTGGATTGAATCTTCGCGGAAAGTCTTTTCAAGGTCAAGACTTAACAAATGCTAATTTTAATGGTAGTGACATTAGAGGGGCAAACTTTACAAAAGCTATATTAAAAGGGGCAAACTTTAGTGAGACAACCTCCGGTCTACAATTACTTCCTATAGTTTGTACGATTGCGCTCTCTTTATTAATTATTGCCCTTGGCTCAATTATTACGGGAATAGGTGCTATTGTTCTTGTTGGACTTTGGGATTTAGAAAAGGATCTAAAAATTAAAATCACTACATACATAGTAATCTTAATTTCATTATTAGCTTTTGCTATTATTACCGTAGCTAAAAATTTTTTACATGGTTTATTTGTAGCGATATTAGTATTAACTCCTAGCTTATTCCTAAGTTTTATAGTAAGTAAAGCTAACACAACAATTATTGGACAATTTTTTTTTGGAATTGCAATATTATGTTTAATTGGAATTGGTTGGATAATAATAGCTTTAGCTAATATTATGATGATAAATATCATTAGTTATTTGCCCATAGTGATATTTATAGGTTTAATCATCAATTTAATTTCAGCGGGATCTTTATTAATAAAAGTTCCAAATATAACAAAATCAACTTTAATTGGGTTAACTATTGTTATTGTTTCCATATTAGGAAATAATATTGGTTGGCAAGCATCAAAAGGTAGTGAAAAATTTAGTTGGATTAAAAAAGTTGCTATATCTATAAATTCTATCTATGGTACAACCTTTTTTAGTGCTGATTTAACTGATGCTGATTTTACTGGTGCAACCCTGAAAAACACCGATTTCAGAAAAGCAAACCTAACGCGCACTCGTTTTTATGAAGTCAAAAAACTTGATTTTGCTAGACCGGGTAATACTATATTAAGTAACCCTACTGTTCTCAATTTGCTTATTACTTTAAATGGCAGAAATAAATCTTATATTGGTGCAAATCTGAAAGGTGCAAACCTAATAGGTGCAGACTTGAAAGAGGCTAATTTAAAAAATGCTGATATTATAGAAGCTACTTTTCAAGGTGCTGTTTTAGAATGGGCAAATCTGACTCTTACTCAAGCCGTCGGTACTAATTTCACCAAAGCTCAAATGACTGGTGCTTGTGTGGAAGCTTGGAATATTGAAAGTACAACCATATTAGATCATGTAGATTGTCGCTTTGTCTATCTTTTAGAATATCCTAAACCGGGAACAGATGACCGGGAACGCCGTCCGAGTAGTGGAGAATTTCAACCAGGAGAATTTACCAAATTATTTGAAGAAGTTTTAAATACTGTTGATTTAATTTTCCAAAATGGTATTGACTGGCAAGCTTTTGTTACTGCTTTCAAAAAAGTGCAAGTTGAAAATGGAGATACAGAATTAGTTATCCAGAGTATTAAAAATAAAGGTGATGGGGTTGTTGTTGTTAAAGTTGCTGTTCCTGAGAATGCGAATAAAGAAAAGATTCACAGCCATTTTACTCAAAATTATCAATTAGCATTAGCAGAAATAGAAAAATATAAAGAACTTTTACAAGCTTCTAATAATCAGAATGCAAATCTATGGTTAACTATTAATAAGTTAGTAGAAGCAGAAAAATCTATAAATGTTCAAGTTGAAAACAAAGTGGATAATAAAAATATGACTAACAGTAATGATTCCAGTCGTAATGTCGAAGTAGAAATGAATATTCAGAAAGTGGACGGGGGAGTAGCGGGTAAGGTTATGGGAGATCTGGTTATTACTCCCAAACAAAACCTAGCGGACTCAGCTAGTGAGATTCAACAACTACTCCAAATCCTCAATCAATCCTATCCTCCTGATATACCTACAGATACTCAAGCAGAAATCGAGGTAGCGGTTAAGGGTATCAATAAAAATCCACAACTAAAGGAACGGGTAATAGGTGCATTAAAAGCGGGTGGTATTGAAGCAATTAAAGAACTTGCTGATAATATTTATGTAAATGTTCTCATTGCTGCTTATGATGGATGGAAAAATCCCCAATCATAAACTTTTACCAATAATTTCTGGTTTTTTAGGTTTAGGTTAGAAACCCATTTTTTAGCCTAAAAGATTGATTATATAGCGGCTATACAAACAAACTCCTTCCAAGAGGAATTTAACCCACCTGCGTGGGTTTTGTCTGTGTAGACGCGGTTTCTAACCGCTTTGTTCGGAAAATATCGTTAAAATGGCAGGTAGAACCTCCCGGAAAGTATTCCCTGTCGGAGACTGGAAGGGATAAATAGAGAGAGGTATAAATCATGACTGCTATAACTTTACAAATACCAAAATCACTAAAATTCACAGATGATAAATTTGTGGAAATGATTGCTGCTAATAAAGATCTACGTTTAGAATTATCCTCACAAGGAGAATTAAGTATCATGTCACCAACAGGAGGAGAAACGGGAGATAGAAACCTAGAATTAGGTGGACAAGTTTGGTTTTGGAATCGCCAAAATGGGTTAGGAAAAGCTTTTGATTCTTCCACAGGTTTTAAATTACCTAATGGTGCTACCCGTTCTCCTGATGTGTCTTGGATTAAGATAGAAACATGGAATGCACTCACACCAGAACAAAGAAAAAGGTTTCTGCCTTTATGTCCTGATTTTGTGATGGAATTAGTTTCTGAAAGCGATGATTTAGCGGATACTCAAGCCAAAATGCGGGAATATATCGCCAATGGTTTACGGTTAGGTTGGTTAATTAATCCTAAAAATAAACAAGTAGAAATTTATCGCCCCAATCAAGAAATAGAAGTTTTAGAATCTCCTACAAGTTTATCTGGAGAAGATGTATTACCAGGATTTATTTTAGATTTGCAGCCGATTTTTTAATCAGGAAAAACAGGGAATACAGAGATTTTTATTTGTTGCCAAAATGTTGAGTTGATTTTGCTCAGAAATAGGATATTGACTAAATAGGGTGCGTTATCCTGAAGCTAACACACCCTACTAATAATCTCTAGAGACTAATAAGTAATAACTTGTCGTTCTAATTGCAGTAAAGCTTCGACACGGGCTTCAGTTGCTGGGTGACTAGAGAATAAATTTCCCAAAAACTGCCCAGAAATAGGATGAATAATTAATAATGGTTCAAAAGCTGGATTAGCATTCAAAGGCATTTGTCTAGCTGTAGATTCTAACCTTTGCAAAGCCCTAGCTAATGCGCGAGGATTACCTGTTAATTTTGCAGCACCGGCATCAGCAGAAAATTCTCTGGTGCGGGAAATTGCTAACTGAATCACCGTAGCGGCCAGGGGGGCAAATATGACTGTAGCTAATACACCCAGAGCATTTCCACCTCTTTCGTTGTCCCGTGAACCACCACCAAACCACATACTATAACTCAGCATTTGCGCCAGGAAGGAAACAGCCCCAGCGACGGTAGCAGCCACCGCTTGCGTTAAGGTATCACGATTGATAATATGGGTTAGTTCGTGGGCAATTACCCCTTCTAATTCATCTTCTGGTAAAATATCTAAAATACCTGCGGTAACGGCCACAGCCGCGTGTTCGGGATCTCTTCCCGTCGCAAAAGCGTTGGCTGTTGGACTAGGAACAATGTACAATCCCGGCATGGGAATATTAGCACGGTTAGATAATTTTTCAACGATGCGATATAGTCCTGGCGCTTCTGCTGCGCTGACGGGTTGGGCATTATATACTGCTAAAGCAATCTTATCTGATTGATACCAAGAGAAGAGGTTAGTCGCTGCTGCTAACCCAATTCCTATAACTAAGCCCCCTGTACCACCAATTACCCAGTAACTAATTGCTATCAATAAGCCACTGAGGGTAGCGAGTAAAATAGCAGTTTTTAGTTGATTTCCCATTTTGATAACTCTCCTACTTATGCTGTGTTAGTTTCTTGTTAATTTTTGGAACTTTGCCTGGACAACAGCATCTTTTTAGCCACTCCTTGATTGTATCAAGTTCAATTTTCAGGTACAGTGATGAAAACCTGTCACTAGGGTACGGTTTTCCGTTGGTTGCCGATTTAATATAAAGATAAAAAAAGACTAAAAAAGACTAATAAGTAGGTGAACGGAAAAAACCGACATAAGTAACGAAAAGTAAAGTTGCCCAAAACCTCTTCCCAGTTAAGAGTTCCCTGTTCCCTGTTCCCTTGTCATAACGACAATTTTTAACGCCAACCTACTTAACAATTATTAATAATGTTGCAACAGGTAGAAATTCGTATTCCCATTGCCATTAGTCTGGGAGCAATAGCTGGGGCTTTAAGTCGCTATTATTTAACTTTGTGGTTGACAAATCGCTTGGGTTTTGGTTTCCCCTATGGAACTTTTTCGATTAATATTAGCGGTTGTTTAATCATGGGGTTTTTCGCCAGTTTAGCTATGGAAAAAACAGCGCTGATTTCCCCAGAAATTAAGTTAATTGTCGCCACAGGATTTTTAGGTGCATATACTACTTTTTCTACTTTTGGTTTAGATACGGTTGGTTTGTTGCAACGTGGTAATTGGTTGGCTGCTACTGGTTATTTTTTTGGTAGTACAATCTTGGGAATTATCAGTGTTCAATTAGGGATGATTATTGCGAGAATTTTTAATTGAAAGTTTTTAATTGAAAGTTCTGATTTTACACCAATGATCCCCCGGATTACAGCAAGTTCAGATTGAGTAAGGTACACCTTATGCGGGCAAGATGCCCGCACCACAAGAGTTTTATAATTAATATCTGTACTTTGTGAATACCGGGAACTGCTGTAATTTACCGGAGGGATCATGTCTATATAGGTAAATGAATGATTTTTTTCTCACCCAGGGGCGCACAGGCGCGAAGAGAAATTATTGATTTGAATTGATTTGAATTGATTTGAATTGATTTGAATTGATTTGAATTGATTTGAATTGATTTGAATTGATTTGAAGTCTAGCCCACAGCATTAGGTAATGGTTTTTTGGGTGTCGCTAGTTGTAGGATGATATCTAGCAACCAAGGGGCAAGACGTTGACATAATACGGCTAAATGAGATTGCCATCCGACTAGGATTTCTGGTGTATCTTTTTCTATTCCAATCACTAGGGCTTGGGCGACTTGTTCGGGTGTCATGGGAATCACACCGCGAAATGATTTTAAGTCGCGCACCATGTCTGTTTCGGTGAGGGAAGGGAGTAAAGCAATTACGCGGATATTGTGTTGGGCCAGTTCTTGACGTAAGGCCTGGGTAAATCCAACAATGGCAAATTTAGTGGCGGAATATGTGGCCATTGTCGGTGCGGCAACTTTCCCCATTAAACTGGAGACGTTGACAATGATCCCCTTTTTTTGACTAACCATACGTTTGGCGATTAAGCTGGTTAGGGTATACATTCCCAATAAATTAACGGAGAGTTCTTGTTGCAGTTGGGGAAGTTTTGATTGCAAAAATGAGTTTTGATGGGCGACACCAGCACAATTTACGAGTAGATGAATCGGTCCATAACTGCGCCAAAGTTGGGCTACGGCTATATTAACATAAATTGATTGAGTTAAGTCTAAGGCCATGATTGTAGTTTCTACACCCAAAGCTTCGATTTGGGCGGCTACTTCGGCTAATTTTTGCCGATCGCGTGCTACTAATATTAACCTTTTCATGCCTTGTTTGGCTAATTCTAAGGCGATCGCTCGACCAATGCCACGGGAAGCTCCGGTAATTAGTGCAACTTTTCCTTGAATCTTCATCGTTTTTCAACTCCAAATTTTTCATGTCTCGTCTTCATGTATTGCGTTTTTGGCAATCAACAGGTAGGACGATTGATGAACGGTAAACAAAAATCAAACCTAAAGTGACAGGAATTAGGTCATTGCAAATATTTTGATTCTCCGCTGTTGAACGGGAATTTTTACTAATGACTAATGGCCAATCACCAATGACCAAGTAAAAGACTTTTGGCAGGATAGATAAAGCTCATTGATTTTACCTCTCTAAATGATCCGAGCATTCACCAGCGCTGTCGTACTCACACACATTAGCAACAAAATCAAGTTATTGCAATATTTTTTAATCAGGATTTCTGATTAATCGTTTTCCCATAGTATATATATCTGGATTTTAATTTATATAAGTTTTTATTAATAGTGAGCAATTAATATCTTGATCCCCTTACAATTCCTCAATTTCTGTGACAATGAATACATTTTTTAGCTTATTCAAGACAACATATTCTGCTGAATTTGTCGTGTATTGGTGACAATTTTCAGTAAAAAGGCACTAATTTATAAAAATAAGACGATAATTATTAAATCTTGTGGGGTGGGCATCTTGCCCGATAATTATTAAATCTTGTGGGGTGGGCATCTTGCCCGATAATTATTAAATCTTGTGGGGTGGGCATCTTGCCCG
>NZ_JACJPZ010000060.1:0-23622 GCF_014696335.1 Dolichospermum sp. FACHB-1250 | reverse complement strand
GAAATAGTTGATAAAGTTATTTCTGTTGCTCTCGATTTGATGAATCCTCAACATTTAAAAAATTGGTTCACTAATTGTTGTTACTGTACCTCATAACACCGGGAAGTGCTGTATCACAAATACTTGTAGTTGGGTTTGGCTCACGCTCAACCTAACGCAAAAAAATTGGATATCACATTTTAACGCAGTGTAAATTCAACAGTGTAACTATAATTAGTTGAATTTACAGATGTAATTTTTGCATCACAAGTAACATTAGAACCTGTCCGTGAACCATTCTTTGTCCACTTTGGAATCTGACCACCAAACAAGGTTGGTGTTGTTGTTAAAGAGGTACCAAACCTACATCCCTAAGTGCCAGTGGTATAAGAGAAGTGAATACTTGCTATATTAGAAAAGGGACTTATAACCGTGAAAGCTTGAGTCGCACCAGGTATAATTTTATTTGGGGGACTTCCAGTACCAAGAATTTGACTCACACTAGAAGGAACAAGCGATACTGGCTGTTTTAACTGGTTTTTTACCACAACTTGGGTTACTACTCCCGCCTGTGCCTTTGCTGCTGTTGTAGAAAGTATTAATCCAATCATCACTGAAAACAATTTGTTGAAATGTTTCATAGGTAATATCAATCTCCTGTCAGTTTAAAAAATGTCACTTCCTCAACCCAACCTTGCATCTTAGAGGTATGTTAAAAAAAGTAATATACCTCCCAACCTCTACTAGCGGATATATAGCCTAGTGGATAATGTGTTCCAGGGGAAGTTTATTGAAGTTGCCTGAAAGGTAAAAGTACCAGATGTAAAAGAGCCTTGGTAACACCAGACTCTTGTCCAACCAGTTACAACTCGTCCCGCTCCCAACGTGGGAGCAGAGGATCTTTCAGTTAGTCGATTTCCGTTAAACTGTGCTATCTGAGTTGTTCCATAGCCAACTTCTTGCGTTTGAACACATAACTGGGGTCCGCCATGGTCTTGCTGTGTAGAGAAATTTCCTTGTGGTATTGGGTCCCAAGTTGGATATTTAGAAGAAATAACATTAATCACCTTTACCTGAGATAATGCGGGTGCTGGTGCAGATATAGCTTGTTCCATACCCGCAACTGATATTCCTATAGTTGAGAGTCCCAAAATAGCGCCTATAATTGTATGCCTTTTTAGAAACATATAATTCTCACTTGGTGGTTGATGGTTTAACTATTGACAAGTCATTTTTCTATACCGACTATTTCACGTCCGTAAACAAAAAACATCCGCATCTATACTAATTTTTTCTCAACCCAAGAGTATTGAATCTTCATGAAAATGGCATATTTATGAAATTATGGTGAAATTCAACAGATATTCTAAATCCAATATCAACGTAAAATTAGCTACAAATAAACACAACCTATATCATTATCATAAAGCTGTGAATAAGCGGTAAAGGTTAGCATTGAGAAGAATCTAGTAAAATAGTATTTTGTGTAAATATAGATATTATTTTTGTTCTTAATTTATCATACTGAGTGAGTAATTACGTAAAAAGTCGCACCCAAACTATTACAGCGGTTTTCGCTCTTATGAGGTACAAAGTTGAATCATCAAACTATTGTGGTGCGGGCATCTTACCCACTAGATATGTACCTCATAACACTGAAAAGTGCTGTATCCGTTAAAATACTGATAAAATCTGCCTGTGAATCAGTTGGAACAATAAAAAATGCTTGTGGCATTGCTAAAAAATATTAACTTTGGCTTAACATATCAAAAAATGGGTGAACCCGAAAACAGCCACACCAACTTTAATGAAGCTATCCAACTATTCAACGAAATGGAAGCACCCAAGCAAATTGAGAAAGTGGAAAAAGCGAAAAAAGGAAATATTGATTCATAAAATGTAAGAGTTTAGCATTGCTAAACCCCTATCGCGTTGATATATAACCCTGAAAAATGCTATAATATAAACCAATCCCAAGCTATGTATGAAATATGAAAATAATTCTAGATAACTTAGAACCCAACCTAGTCGAAAATCTCAGATATCAAGCAGAACAACATGGACGGACTCTAGAGACTGAGTTAAAACTAATTTTAACACAAGCTGTTACCAAAAATGTCCGAGAAAACTCTCAGGAACAAACATTAATTCCTCTAGAAATATTAGCAGCACAGGTAAAAGAGTCCTTGGATAATCAAGGATATCATTCCCATGAGCAAATTATTGATTTAGTTCAAGATGTAAAAAGAGAAATGGCTGAAGAACATTTATTAAAAGCAGAGCATGACAATGAGTTATGATATCCCTCAACGTCTATTTTTAGACACTAATATTTATATTATTGGTGTGGCTAATCAGAATAGTTATGAAAGAAAAATATTAGAATCAGTTGGTTTTTTACAACCTTCTTCTGTAGAAGCTATCGTTTCAGAAGAGTTATTAGATCAAATTTTACGATTATCTAAACGTTTGTATAATAAAGATTGGGGTAGTCAAATTGTAGCGCGTATTTGGCAACAATTACAGGTTATTTATGTCAATTTTACTTCTGAGGAATGGCTCAAAATAGAAGATTTAGGATTAATTCCTCGTGAAGATATTGGAGTTTATTTAACTGCTAGTAAGGGTGAAACTCAATGTTTTGTTTCTGCTAATTATAAACTAATTCGTTGTTTAGTTCAAGAAACAAAAGAGTTTGAATGTTTAAGTCCTCAAGAATTTGTGAATAAGTATTTATCATAATTATTATTCCCAAAACTTATTATTCTATTTCAGACTTTGTTTGAAGCTACAGAAAAATCTGTAAACGGCCGATACTCAGGACGAATAAACCCTAAAACAATATCATCCTTTCCTACTGCTAATTCCAATAATTCCCCAGTTGCTCCCCTTTCCGCAGAGGTGCGGAGGAAGCAGAGCAGAGATAGGAAGAAAATATTAAACAATTCACCGCTTGTTGCAAGTAGGGCGGTAAACTGTGTTTTTATAGTACAATGGAATTGATGAGAATTATTCAAAAATTATGAAATACAACCAACTCGGTGCAAGCGACCTCAAAGTTTCAGAAATTTGTTTAGGAACTATGACCTATGGAAACCAAAATACCATTGAGGATGCACATCAACAACTAGATTACGCTATTAATCAAGGGATAAATTTTCTAGATGCTGCGGAAATGTATCCCGTACCTCCTCGTGGAGAAACTCAAGGAAAAACAGAAACTTATATTGGTGAATGGTTGCAGAAACAGCAACGAGATCAAATCATAGTTGCTACCAAAATATCAGGTCCTGGTCGTCATTTTTCATGGTTAAGAGGTGGAAATAATAAAATTAACTATGATAATATTTCACAAGCAGTAAATGATAGTTTGCAGAGGTTACAAACAGATTACATAGATTTGTATCAGATTCACTGGCCAGATCGTTATGTTCCCACCTTTGGACAGACAATTTATAATCCAGAATTTGAGCGGGAAACAGTTCCCATTGCTGAACAGTTAACAGCATTTGCTGATATTATTCAAGCGGGAAAAATTCGCTATTTGGGTTTAAGCAATGAGACTCCTTGGGGGGTAAGTGAGTTTATTCGCATTGCTAACCAATTGGGATTACCTCAAGTTGTTTCAATTCAAAATGCTTACAATTTACTAAATCGCAACTTTGATACAGGTCTAGCAGAAGTTTCTCGCTATACAGATGTTGGTTTACTGGCTTATAGTCCTCTAGCTTTTGGTTTTTTAAGTGGTAAGTACATAGAAAATCAAGCAATAGAAAATACGAGAATATCTCTATTTCCAGGTTTTGGACAACGTTATCTAAAACCTAATGTTCAAGAAGCTATAATTGCTTATGTAGAAATTGCTAAAAAGCATAATCTCACACCGTCACAATTAGCTATATCTTTTGTGAAGAGTCGCTGGTTTGTTAAAAGCACAATTATTGGAGCAACGAATTTACAACAATTGCAAGAAAATATAGATAGTGTGAATGTAGTTTTGGATAAACAAGTTTTAGAGGAAATAGATGCAATTCACACTCGTTATCCTAATCCAGCACCTTAACTATTTTTCTTTTTTTTTCTTTTTTGACAAGTAATAATTGCCAGGAATCTCTGAGTTTTTTTATGAAGTTCGGAGGTTTTTTTTGCTTTCTATTTCAAATATTATCAAATAAAATAATATCAACCAAAGTTTTTAAATATAAAACAGCTTATAACTTATAAATATAAATTATTATTGATTTTACAACTACCAAATTTTACCCATATTCAAAACAAATCCCGGTAAAATAGGATCACAATTCACAGTATCAGGATTTTCTAAACACTCTTCTATTTGTCCAGGACGATAAATATAAACTCGGCGATTTTTACGGTCAATTAATAAACCTAATTGGATTCCTGGTTCTTGCATATATTCCTGCATTTTATCTTTTAAAGGTGGCAAATTATCAGAAGCTGACCTTAATTCAATGACAAAATCAGGACAAATAGGTGCAAATTTTTTCTGCTGTTTTGGTGTAAGTTGATTCCATCTTTCTAATTTGATCCAAGCAGCATCAGGAGAACGTTTTGCACCTGTAGAAAGTGTAAATCCTGTACTGGAAGAAAAACCAATTCCTGTACCATCTTTTTCTGACCAAATTCCTAACTGTACAGCAATATTAAACTCTCGGTTTCCTGTTTCTGAACCTGCGGGTGGCATAATTGATATTTCTCCAAATTGATTTCTCTCAATCCGTAAATCACGGTTTAGTTGACAAAATTCAAAAAATTGATCATCTGTCATTGATGATGGCATTTGCAACATTAAAGGAGATGAAAGCATGATAATTTCCTTCTATTTATTCGGTTTACCAAATTTTATTCATATTCAAAACAAATCCTGATAAAACAGGATCACAACTAACAGTATCAGGATTTTCTAAACACTCTTCTATTTGTCCAGGATGATAAATATAAACTCGGCGATTTTTACGGTCAATTAATAAACCTAATTTTATTTCTGGTTCTTGCATATATTCATTCATTTTATCTTTTAACCGCTGCAATTGATCAGAATCTGACCTTAATTCAATCACAAAATCAGGACAAATAGGTGCAAATTTTTTCTGCTGTTTTGGTGTAAGTTGATTCCATCTTTCTAATTTGATCCAAGCAGCATCAGGAGAACGTTTTGCACCTGTAGAAAGTGTAAATCCCGTGCTAGAATCGAAACAAATTCCTGTGTTATCTTTTTCTGACCACACATATAATTGTCCAGCTAAGTTAAAATTACGGTTTCCTGTTTCTGAACCTGCTGGTGGCATAATTGATATTTCTCGAAATTTATTTCTCTCAATGCGTAAATCACGGTTTTCTTGACAGAATTGAAAGAATTGTTCATCTGTCATTTGCATTGATGAGGGAAAATGTAATATCAAAGGTGATGAAATCATAATTATTTCTTCCATCTAAAATTAACATCAATTTTACCACATTTACCACAAACCGTTGCTGAAATTAGTTAATACATAATTATTACCAATTGAGCAATTAAAAACAGAATTAAACGCAAGTTTCCTGAAAATTCCTGATTAGATATAAAATATAAGAATTGAACAAAGGGTGAATATGCGATTACTACACACCATGCTCCGAGTAGGTAATTTAGACGAGTCCTTGAAATTTTACTGTGATATCCTGGGAATGAAGTTACTCCGACGCAAAGATTACCCAGGGGGAGAGTTTACCCTGGCTTTTGTCGGTTATGGGGAAGAAAGTGACCACTCAGTCATAGAACTCACCCACAATTGGGGCGTAGAAAAGTATGATTTAGGAAATGCCTATGGTCATATCGCTTTAGGTGTGCATGATATTTATGCTACCTGTGAAGCCATTGGCCAATTGGGTGGTAAAGTAGTTCGAGAACCAGGACCTATGAAACATGGTTCAACGGTAATTGCTTTTGTCGAAGACCCAGATGGTTATAAAGTTGAATTGATTCAGTTAAAAATTCCAGAATAATTTAAGGTAGGGGGGTAGGAAGATAAAAACTTCTTTACCCTTTACCCATTCTAGCTATAAACTTAAGTCACAAATCTAAAATCTAAAATTCTCAAGATGCAGCCTACAGATCCTAATAAATTTACTGATACAGCCTGGGAAGCAGTAACAAAATCCCAAGACGTGGTTCGCGCTTATAAACAACAACAATTAGAAGTTGAACATTTAATTATTGCTCTTTTAGAAGAACCAACTAGCCTAGCTACAGCCATTCTCACCCGCGCGGAGGTTGATTCTGTCCGATTTAAACAACAATTAGAGGCTTTTACTCAACGTCAACCTAAGGTGGGGAAAAGTGATCAACTTTACCTGGGGCGTAATTTGGATTTGCTTTTAGATAAAGCTAATGAAATTAGAGCCAAAATGAAGGAGGAGGAAATCTCGGAAGGACATATAATTTTGGCCTTTGCTGATGATGAACGGATTGGTAAACGCTTATTTAAAAGCTTAAATATAGATATCGCTCAAGTAGAACTGGGAGTTAAATCTGCTCGCAATAGTCAAAAAGTGAAATCATCTCTTAAAGCGGAAGCAGATGTACCTGATGAAGCTTTAAAAAGATTTGGACGAGACTTGACAGAACAAGCGAAAGCCGGAAAATTAGATCCGGTTATCGGTAGAGATGATGAAATTCGCCGGGTAATTCAGGTTTTATCTCGTCGTAGTAAAAATAACCCTGTATTAATTGGTGAGCCAGGAGTCGGTAAAACTGCGATCGCTGAAGCCTTAGCCCAAAGAATGGTGAATGGTGACGTTCCTGAGTCTTTAAAGAATCGCCAACTAATCTCTTTAGATATCGGTAGTTTGATTGCTGGTGCCAAATATAGAGGTGAATTTGAAGACCGTTTAAAAAACGTCCTACGTGAAGTTACGGAATCCAATGGGCAAGTAGTTTTATTTATTGATGAACTCCATACCGTTGTCGGTACTGGTTCTAATCAACAAGGATCTATGGATGCTGGTAATTTACTTAAACCCATGTTAGCCCGTGGTGAATTGCGTTGTATTGGTGCAACCACTTTAGATGAATATCGCAAATTTATTGAAAAAGATGCAGCATTAGAAAGACGTTTTCAACAGGTATATGTAGACCAACCAACAGTAGAAAACACAATTTCTATTCTGCGGGGTTTAAAAGAGCGTTATGAAGTGCATCATAATGTCAAAATTTCCGATTCTGCTTTAGTGGCTGCTGCAACCTTGTCAGCGCGTTATATTGCGGATAGATTTCTACCAGACAAAGCCATAGACTTAGTTGACGAAGCAGCAGCGAAATTAAAAATGGAGATTACTTCTAAACCTGCGGAATTAGAAACCATTGATAGAAGATTAATGCAGCTAGAAATGGAAAAACTGTCATTATCGAGAGAAGAACAGAGTATTTCCCCAACTAGAGAACGATTAGAACGAATTCAGGCAGAAATTGCCAGTTTAACAGTTAAACAGGAAGTATTTAATCAAAAATGGCAAGGAGAAAAGCAGTTATTAGAAGCAATTAGCGTTTTAAAAAAAGAAGAGGATACGCTAAGGATACAAATTGAACAAGCAGAACGAGATTATGATTTAAATAAAGCTGCCCAACTCAAGTATGGTAAATTAGAGGGCGTACAAAGGGAACGGGAAAGCAAAGAAACCCAACTATCAGAAATTCAAACCCAAGGTTCTACCCTGCTGCGCGAACAAGTCACCGAAGCCGATATTGCCGAAATTGTGGCAAAATGGACAGGAATCCCCGTAAATCGGCTTTTAGAATCGGAAAGACAAAAGTTACTCAAACTAGAAAGTCATTTACATGAAAGGGTAATCGGTCAAGAAGAAGCTGTTTCCGCCGTCTCTGCGGCGATTCGTCGCGCCCGCGCTGGGATGAAAGATCCCTCTCGACCTATTGGGTCATTTTTGTTTATGGGACCAACTGGCGTGGGTAAAACTGAACTGGCTCGCGCTTTAGCTCAATTTCTCTTTGATTCAGAGGATGCTTTGGTGCGTTTGGATATGTCCGAATACATGGAAAAACACTCAGTTTCTCGTTTAGTCGGTGCGCCTCCAGGATACGTTGGTTATGAAGAAGGGGGACAACTTTCTGAAGCCATTCGCAGACATCCTTATTCGGTGGTGTTGTTAGATGAGGTGGAAAAAGCTCATCCCGATGTATTTAATATTTTATTGCAAGTCTTGGATGATGGTAGAGTTACTGATTCCCAAGGACGGGCTGTAGATTTCCGAAATA
This sequence comes from Dolichospermum sp. FACHB-1250, assembly GCF_014696335.1. NCBI lineage: Bacteria > Bacillati > Cyanobacteriota > Cyanophyceae > Nostocales > Aphanizomenonaceae > Dolichospermum > Dolichospermum sp. FACHB-1250. The sequence goes on along the minus strand of NZ_JACJPZ010000060.1, from coordinate 15,371 downwards.
CTGTCATAGTCATGACTAGCAACATTGGGAGTGAACATATTTTAGATGTCTCCGGCGATGATTCCAAGTATGATTTAATGCGGAATAAAGTCATGGAAAGTTTGCGAAGTCACTTCCGTCCTGAATTTCTGAACCGCGTTGATGACATTATTCTCTTTCATACTCTTAATCGTTCAGAGATGGGTCATATTATCCGTATTCAACTCAAACGGGTGGAAAATCTACTTAAAGAACAAAAAATCTCCTTTGAGATATCACAAGCCGCTTGTGATCATCTTGTAGAAGCTGGCTATGATCCGGTTTATGGCGCACGTCCGTTAAAACGGTCAATTCAACGAGAGGTCGAAAATCCTCTAGCCACCAAATTACTGGAGAATACTTTTATTTCTGGTGATACCATCTTGATTGATATGGGTGAAACTGGTTTAACTTTTCATAAAAAACAGCCTGTGAAGGTGACAGCGACTCAAAACACTATGAAGTTAATAGAAGCATCTTCAGATATATAAGATTTAGTTTTTTCTCACGCAGAGACGCAGAGGAGCAGAGATAAAATTGTGTTTTATATCTTACCCATATCTTTGTTCTTTTTTCTTCCTTTGCGTCCTTTGCGTCTTTGTGGTTCATTTAATCCATTTTCTTTTTGGTGGGGCGTTTCCTTTCTGATTTTTTTTTAAAGCCTACTGCTTGGGCTGCATCACTATCTGACCCAAATTGACCTTTTACTGCTTCTTTCATAGCTAAAACGGCTTTATGGAACTCCCATTCTGCTTGTTTTGCTGCATCTGCGGCGGCTTTAAATAATGCTTGTTTTTCAGTTTCTTCTTGTTGTTTTGTTACCATTTCTGTGTATGCTTTCTGTAATGCTTCTGGTGTAGCTTCTACGCGACCAGTGGCATAACCAATAACGGCTGTGAGTCCATTATAGGAGTCTATATCTTGCTGAATTGTGTTAGGTGTAATCCGACGGGTTGTATCTGGGGCTGGCATATTAATTTTGTTGTTATAAATAATTCTATTAGTCTACTATACGATGTTTATTTTGACAATCTTTTATTTATATTTTTTATATAATTATTTTTTGTTCACTAATTTGTCTTTATGTATTGTGATCTGATGCTTTTGTTTGTTGTTGCAATCTTTTTTGATTTAATGATAATAGTTCAGCATTATATTCTGATTTTTTTGTAAAACGTTTATTTATTTTTGCATAGTTTTCTTGACTGAATATTATTTATTGATAAATATTTTACTTTTAGGCTATTTATAACTCATGACTTACGCAAAATATTCCTCAAACCCTTATTTTTTTGTGTTTTTTGTGTTTGGAGTGGTTAGTTTATTCTGTAACTCGTGCGTAAGTCAGAACTAAATAGTAAATATTAAGTAAAGTGTGTTATTGCTATAAAATAATTTGGGAGTTTGAAAGATTAAAAACTAGTCATAACACACTTTACTATTTAAGTGCATTACGCTAACGTTAACACGCTCTACTATTTAGCTAAAATTTAAAATAGTTTTTTGTTGCCAACTTTATTATAACATATATTCAATTATAAGTCAATAGTTTTATGATTTTATTTTTGTAATGTTTTGTAAGTACGATGTATAATTGCTTTTATGTATTATTATTCAGTGCTTCTGTTTATTATTGCGATGTTTTAAAAATATCTGATAATAAAACAAGATTAATATTTAGTCTTTTTAGTTTTTGTAAGAATACTTCTGTAGTAAATTCCGAAAGATTTTTGGGTTTTACCAAAATTTTGAGAGTAGTCAACAATCTTTCTTGATTGCGATACAGAAGAATTGTAATAGTTACAATATAGTTAATCTTTACAGCAGTCTTTAACAACAATTAATAAATCGTTAATTTTTTGAATGCTGCTGATAATCTATCTGATCATAGCCATATTGAAGTATAAAAATCAGAAAATTATGCTTTACACTCTTATTCGTGGTGAATTCGTGCCTTTGAGGGAGAAAAATTTATGTTTTTACTCACTAACGTTATTTTTCGCATTGTTAAAAGTTTTTAATTGGCGAAAAGAATGTAATTTTTTAAAAAACTTATCACTATCAAAACTTAAAGGATCAACTTTTTTACCTGCCACATCTACAGCACGATGAGTAGTAATTCTATCATCTGGAACTTGACTTTGAGCAATTAACCAAGCCAAAGAATCATATTGAGCCTCAGTATAACCGCTATGTTGATCGATATTATTCTTCCCCCAAGCATCAGGAGGGGTTTCTAGAGAGACATGATAAGCAAAATTATTCACAGATGGTGGTAAACTAGGATTAGTTTGGACAGTTTCCACGCCATTAACACCTTTAAATACTGAATTACCAGCCCCAAAAGCGCGTTTTTCTGGAGGAACTAAATAAACAACCGTTCCTTGTAAAGTAATTATAGCGTGATAACTAGCTTGAACACTTTCATCATCATGAGGAGTTTGAAAAAAATTAATGGCGCTAGAAGTTGAATTACTGGTTTCATGAAGGACTATAATAGCTTGATTATTGAGAGGTAGACCATGAATATCTGCGGTATAGCGATCGCCATAATTGCTAGGATCAACCTTAAACTGTCTAAGATCCGGTTTATATTCGCTAAATTCATTAGTAGTTGTGTATACAAGATTAATTTGATGATTGTTGACTGGAGATGGTGTTCTTTTCCTTTCCCTAATATTTAATACTGACTGTAACTGCGGTGGTAGATATTGATTCCAGGATTTGTCTGTCGAATTTCGTGAATTTGTCTGATCTTGTGGATTTCTTGCACCACCAATAAATAGTGCCAAAATTAACGCAGCCAACATAAGAAAAATCAGTAAAACTCTAGTCGCCCAATCTCTAAATTTCATATTTTTCAATACTGATAATATAGCTAATATCACTTCTGGTAGTTTTGCGCCTTTGCTTAGTTGCGCCTTTGCGCGAAACATAGCCATCAAAATCTGAGAAGATCATAAAATAAGTCTAAGATAACAAAACCAACACTATTTTTTTAACACAATTATGACCCATCCCTTTCTCAAACATCTACATAGTCCAGAACGTCCCGTTATCGTTTTTGACGGTGCTATGGGAACAAACCTACAAAGTCAGAACCTCACGGCTGAAGACTTTGGAGGTGCGCAATATGAAGGTTGTAACGAATACCTAGTTCATAGTAAGCCGGAAGCCGTCGCCAAAGTTCACCGTGATTTTCTGGCGGCTGGTGCTGATGTCATTGAAACTGATACCTTTGGTTCTATGTCCATAGTCCTAGCAGAATACGACCTAGCAGACCAGGCTTATTATCTGACCAAAACCGCCGCAGAACTAGCCAAAAGCGTCGCTGCGGAATTTTCCACCCCCGAAAAACCTAGATTTGTCGCTGGTTCTATTGGACCTACAACCAAACTCCCCACCTTGGGACATATTGATTTTGACACAATGAAAGCCTCTTTTGCAGAACACGCAGAAGCCCTGTTTGATGGTGGTGTGGATTTATTCCTGGTAGAAACCTGCCAAGACGTGCTGCAAATTAAAGCTGCATTGAATGGAATTGAGGAAGTTTTTGGTAAAAAAGGGGAAAGAAGACCATTAATGGTGTCTGTCACCATGGAAAGCATGGGGACAATGCTAGTAGGTACAGAAATCAACGCTGTTCTCACAATTTTAGAACCTTACCCCATTGATATTCTGGGCTTAAATTGCGCCACTGGTCCTGACTTGATGAAACCACATATCAAGTATTTATCAGAACATTCCCCATTCGTAGTTTCTTGTATTCCCAATGCGGGTTTACCGGAAAACGTTGGTGGTCAAGCACATTACAGATTAACACCCGTTGAATTACGGATGTCGTTGATGCACTTTATCGAAGACTTAGGTGTCCAAGTGATTGGGGGTTGCTGTGGGACACGGCCAGCACACATTCAACAATTGGCGGAAATTGCCAAGGAGTTAAAACCGAAAGTTAGACAGCCGAGTTTAGAACCGGCAGCGGCATCAATTTATACTACTCAAGCCTACAACCAAGATAATTCTTTCTTGATTATTGGTGAACGTCTCAACGCCAGTGGTTCTAAAAAATGCCGTGATTTACTGAATACCGAAGACTGGGATGGTTTAGTATCAATGGCGCGGAGTCAAGTCAAAGAAGGCGCACATATCCTAGATGTTAACGTTGACTATGTGGGACGGGACGGCGTGCGTGATATGCACGAGTTGGTTTCTAGAATAGTTAATAATGTTACACTACCTTTAATGCTTGATTCCACCGAGTGGGAAAAAATGGAGGCGGGGTTAAAAGTCTCTGGTGGTAAGTGTTTGCTCAATTCTACTAATTACGAAGATGGTGAACCACGATTTTTGAAAGTCCTAGAATTAGCTAAAAAATACGGTGCTGGTGTAATTATTGGGACAATTGATGAAGATGGCATGGCCCGGACTGCGGACAAAAAATTTCAAATTGCCCAACGTGCTTACCGTCAAGCTGTAGAATATGGTATTGCTCCTACAGAAATATTCTTTGATACTTTAGCTTTACCTATTTCTACTGGCATTGAAGAAGATCGGGAAAATGGGAAGGCGACAATAGAATCAATTCGTCGTATTCGCCAAGAATTGCCCGGGAGTCATGTCGTGTTGGGTGTTTCTAATATTTCCTTTGGCTTAAATCCAGCAGCGCGGATGGTACTAAATTCCATGTTTTTGCATGAAGCTATGAATGCGGGCATGGATGCAGCAATTGTCAGCGCGAGTAAAATTTTACCACTTACTAAAATCGAACCTCAACATCAAGAAGTTTGTCGACAGTTAATTTACGATGAACGCAGATTTGATGGTAATGTCTGCGTTTATGATCCTTTAGGAGAATTAACAACAATTTTTGCAGGAGTCAAAACTAAACGTAATACTGGAATTGATGAAAATTTACCAATTGAAGAACGTTTGAAACGGCATATTATTGACGGTGAACGCATTGGTTTAGAAACCCAATTGACAAAAGCTTTAGAACAATATCCTCCCCTAGAAATCATCAATACTTTCTTATTAGACGGGATGAAAGTTGTGGGGGAATTGTTCGGTTCTGGACAAATGCAATTACCTTTTGTGTTACAATCAGCGGAGACTATGAAAGCTGCGGTTGCTTATTTAGAACCGTTTATGGAAAAGTCGGAATCTGGTAATAATGCCAAAGGAACTTTTGTAATTGCTACTGTCAAAGGTGATGTACATGATATTGGTAAAAACCTGGTGGATATCATTTTATCTAACAATGGTTATAAAGTGATTAACCTGGGCATTAAGCAATCTGTAGAAAACATCATTCAAGCTTACGAACAGTATCAGCCTGATTGTATTGCCATGAGTGGATTATTAGTAAAATCCACCGCTTTTATGAAGGAGAATTTACAGACTTTTAATGAAAAGGGTATTACTGTTCCCGTGATTTTAGGTGGTGCGGCTTTAACTCCTAAGTTTGTTTATCAAGATTGCCAAAATACTTACCAAGGTAAGGTTATTTACGGTAAGGATGCCTTTTCTGATTTGCATTTTATGGATAAATTAATGCCGGCCAAAATAGGAGGCAATTGGGATGATTTACAAGGGTTTTTGGATGAAGTTGCAGAAAATGGACATGAATCAGTTGGGGAAAAGGGCGGGCAAGATGCCCACCCCACAATAGATAATACTGACATTAAAAAAGAGGTTGATACGCGGCGTTCTGATTTTGTGGCTGTAGATATTGCACGTCCTCAACCACCTTTTTGGGGAACGCAGTTTTTACAACCTGATGATATTTCTGTGGAGGAATTATTTTGGTATTTGGATTTGCAAGCTTTGGTGGCTGGACAATGGCAATTCCGTAAACCCAAGGAACAATCTAAGGAAGAATATCAAGGGTTTTTAGCTGATAAAGTTTACCCGGTTTTAGAGGAGTGGAAACGGCGAATTATTGAGGAAAATTTATTGCACCCTCACGTGATTTATGGGTATTTTCCTTGTCAGTCTGTGGGGAATAGTTTATTGATTTATGAAACGACAAACCACCGAGGCACAGAGGACACGGAGGTAAGAGTTAGTTTTGATTTTCCGCGTCAGAAGTCTTTGAATAGGTTATGTATTGCAGATTTCTTTGCACCAAAGGAGTTGGGAATTGTGGATGTTTTCCCTATGCAAGCGGTGACTGTGGGAGAAGTGGCCACGGAATTTGCTCAAAAGCTGTTTGCTAATAATCAATATACTGATTATTTGTATTTTCATGGTATTGCCGTGCAGGTGGCGGAGGCTTTAGCCGAATGGACTCACGCTAGAATCCGCCGGGAGTTGGGTTTTGGTGATTCTGAACCGGATAATATTCGGGATATTCTGGCGCAGCGTTATCAAGGTTCTCGGTATAGTTTCGGCTATCCGGCTTGTCCGAATATTCAGGACCAGTTTAAGCAGTTACGGTTGTTGGAGGTTGAGAGAATGAAGATGTACATGGATGAAAGTGAACAACTTTATCCTGAACAGTCTACAACGGCGATTATTGCTTATCACCCAGCAGCGAAGTATTTTACGGCTTAATCCCACTTAATCACCCCCTTGATTGTGAAATAGAGGGGGGATTTAATACAGACTATGTTATATTTCAAATGGTGTCCGCAAGTTGGGAACTCAAAAAGCGAACTGCTTGCGCGATCGCCTGTTTTGAGGATTTTAGCATTTTTGGTATTAATTAACCAATGATCACTGACCACTGACCACTGACCACTGACCAGTAACGTGAATCTTGTCTAGATTGGGCGTTTAAATATATTCATGAGCATTTCGACTTCCATACTGAGTGATTTACTCAAGTCACTTCCCTATCTGCGACCCCAGTTATATTTTAAGGCTTCACTAACGGCGCTCTCCCATGCCATAGAAGATCAGGTTTTGGCAGCTAATTTAGACCAACCCTTGATCATTGCTAGTTTCCAGAAAGAGCGATTCTATCGTCAAGAAGCCCATCGTTATCAACGACTTGGGGAAAAAAGTAATCAAATATATGTATTATCTGCACCAGAGACCGAGTTTGCTCAAGCTGCTGATGACTATGAAAAAATAGCTTTTGAGCCTGATGATGGGTTAACTCAAGAATGGCATTTAGTAGTAGTTGCTGATAACTATTCTAGCTGTTTGATCTGCCGTGAAAGTCTTGGTTCTTTGTCCAAAAATCAACATATCCCAGAGATGACTCCTAGTTTGGATATGGATACAGCGCGAAGATTTGAGGGAATTTGGACATCGGAAAAAGGAGCGTGTCTAAAGGCTGCCCAATTGTTATTAGATAGAATTAAGGTTTATCGGCCGGATTTAGCGGTAAAGGTTGATAAAGTTAAGCAGCGGTTTGGAATTGGTGAATTAATAAACAAGTCAGGAGTTAATTCTAGCCATGAATATGCTTGTGATATTGATACAGATCCCTTTGTGCAAAGGTTGGTAACATATCTGCAAGCTAGTCAGTATAAACTACATAAAGCTTACCGTTCAATTGCGGCTCAAGCTCGGAAAGAAAGGTTAGTAAATTCCATTAGTACAGCAATTAGGCGATCGCTTGATCCACGGGAAATTCTCGAAGCTGCGGCTCAAGAGTTGGGTCAACACTTACAAACCTGTCGGTGTCTAATTTATCGAGCTCAATCCACAGATGGTAAAGCCGTAATTGAACATGAATTTTTAAATTCTGATGTCACATCTGTACTGGGGCAAAGTTGGGAGTTACAACATAATCCTCTATTTCAGCAGATAGTAAAGCGGGGGGAGGGAGTATGTGTAGTTGATACGCAAACAGATAGTCAAGTCAAGAAATCACCGACTTTATCCAAAATTGTCCGGCGCTTTGGGGTGCGTTCTTGGTTAATAGAACCTGTATTATATCAAGGACGACTTTTGGGAATTGTGGAGTTACATCATTGCTATTTTCCTGCCCATGAGTGGCAATCAGGGGAAGTAGACTTAGTACAAGCCATAGCGACTCAAATTGGTGCAGCGTTGATTCAAGCGGAATCTTTTGCCAATTTAGAAGAACTCAACCAACAACTAGAAGCTTTAGACCGAACCCGGAGAAATTTAATTGCTATTACTGGCCATGAACTTCGCACCCCTCTATCTACCATTCAAGTTTGTTTAGAAAGCTTGGCAACAGAACCAGATATGCCTCGGGAATTGCAACAAGTGATGTTGAATACAGCACTTTCTGATTCAGAAAGAATGCGGAAACTGGTACAAGACTTTTTAACCCTTTCTAACTTAGAAAGTGGCCGAGTAGAATGGCATCCTGAATCATTAACCATCCAAGAATGTGTAGATTTAGCACTGAGTCGCTTACGGACGCGCTCTAACCAAGAACAGCTACCGCAAATTAAAATCCAAATTCCCCAAAACTTACCTTTAGTGAGGGCTGATGGTGATTGGTTGGTGGAAGTATTAGCCAAACTTATAGATAATGCTTGTAAATTTACTCCGGTTTCAGGGAAGATTACTATTAAAGCCATTAGCAGTGTTCAGGAGACTCTAGAAGTCATCATATCGGATACAGGGAGGGGAATTGAACCAAATTGTCTAGAAATCGTTTTTGACCGCTTTTACCAGGAGGAAGGGGCATTGCGGCGGACGACAGGTGGAACTGGATTGGGTTTAGCAATTTGTCGGCAAATTGTCAATGGCTGGGGCGGAAAAATTTGGGCTCAGTCCGCAGGTAAAGACCAAGGTAGTCACTTACATTTTACAATTCCCATTGTCCAGGGTAGCTAGGGAAGAGGTAAGAGGCAAATAAGTTATCCACTGAATTAATTGCTAATTACTAAAAACTGTTACAGTCTATAACGCGATCGCAACATAAGTCGAGATCCGATGTTAGTATGCCCTAAAAACCTACAAGAGATAGATTATGGCAACTCTGACTGGCAAAACCCCAATCTTTGGTGGCAGCACTGGTGGTCTACTCACAAAAGCCGAAGTAGAAGAAAAGTACGCTATCACCTGGACTAGCCCCAAAGAGCAAGTGTTTGAAATGCCCACTGGTGGCGCGGCTAAGATGGTTAAAGGCGAAAACCTACTTTACATTGCTCGCAAAGAGTACGGTATTGCTTTAGGCGCGCAACTTCGCAAGTTCAAAATCACCGATTACAAGGTTTACCGCATTTTACCAAGTGGCGAAACCACTATGATTCACCCTGCTGATGGTGTCTTCCCTGAAAAGGTAAATGCTGGACGTTCTATGGTTCGTCACGTACCCCGCAGAATCGGTCAAAACCCCAATCCCGCACAAATCAAGTTCAGCGGTAAAGCTACTCACGATGTTTAATCGTGAGTAGGTGATAGGTAATGGGTAATGGGGAGAAAACTTTGCCCCCTTACCCATGACAAAAAACTTGTTGGCGAATTTTTAATTGTTAATTTCTAATTATTTATTTATGATATTCCCCGATTTCGAGCAGTTTCAGAAGCTTACTAGCCAAGGTAATTTTGTCCCCTTGTATCAGGAATGGATAGCCGACTTAGATACGCCTGTATCTGCTTGGTATAAAGTATGTGCGGATCAACCTTATAGCTTTTTGCTGGAATCGGTGGAAGGTGGGGAAAAGTTAGGACGTTATAGTTTATTGGGTTGTGATCCTTTGTGGATTTTGGAAGCAAGGGGTGATCAAACTACGCAAATACATCGAGATGGTTCTCAACAAGTTTTTATAGGTGATCCGTTTGCAGTTTTATCTGAATGTTTAGCACCTTATCAACCAGTAAAATTACCGGAGCTACCTTCAGGAATTGGCGGTTTATTTGGGTTTTGGGGTTATGAATTAATAAATTGGATTGAGCAGCGTGTACCAATTCATGCCCAAGATGAGCGAAATATCCCTGATGGATTATGGATGCAGGTCGATCAGTTATTGATTTTTGACCAGGTAAAACGGAAAATTTGGGCGATCGCCTACGCAGATTTACGTAATTCAATTGATGTAAAGGTAGCATATCAAGAGGCGAGCGATCGCATTCAGGAAATGGTCAGAAAGCTATCTTTACCTCTATCACCTGAAAAGACCAAATTATCCTGGACAGCACCTAGAAACAGGGGTAAAGGGGGAATAGAGGAATATAGCAGTAACTTTACCCGCCCAGAATTTTGCGCTAGTGTGGAAAAAGCGAAAGCATATATTAAAGCTGGTGATATTTTTCAAGTAGTCATTTCTCAACGCTTATCCACAGAATATACAGGTGATCCCTTTGCTTTGTATCGTTCTTTACGTCAAATCAATCCCTCACCTTACATGGCCTATTTTAACTTCCAGAACTGGCAAATTATCGGTTCTAGTCCCGAAATCATGGTGAAAGCTGAACGCGATGATCAAGGAGAAATTATCGCTACAGTGCGACCCATTGCGGGAACTCGACCTAGAGGGAAGAATAGCCAAGAAGATGCGACCTTTGCGGAAGATTTACTTCAAGACCCCAAGGAAATCGCCGAACACGTGATGTTAATAGATTTAGGACGCAATGATTTAGGGCGGGTATGCAGCAGCGGTAGTGTGAAAGTTGATGAATTAATGATCATTGAACGCTACTCTCATGTGATGCACATTGTCAGTAATGTGGTGGGTAAGTTAGCACCTGGTAAAACCGCCTGGGATTTACTTAAAGCGTGTTTTCCTGCGGGAACTGTCAGCGGTGCGCCCAAAATCCGCGCTATGGAAATTATTAATCAGTTAGAACCGAGTCGCAGAGGTGTATATTCTGGTGTATATGGCTATTATGATTTTGAAGGACAATTGAATACTGCGATCGCTATTAGAACTATGGTATTACATAATCAGACTGTAACTGTCCAAGCGGGTGCGGGTTTGGTAGCTGACTCAGAACCGGAAAGGGAATATGAGGAAACTCTGAATAAAGCGAGGGGGATGTTGGAAGCCATTCGTTGTTTACGATGAGTTTATTGTTTAATCATTTTTTCTCTCGCGGAGACACCGAGAGCAGTTCCTAATTCGTCTTGTCCAGTTTTGTCGTGCTTATACAACGAGGATAGTTCTTCCTCGTCGGTATCTAGCATACCAGATTTTTCGATGCTTGTCAATACTTCTTACTCTTAAACCGTGAAACTATTTTCTTGAGTTAGGGGAGTTTTTTCTCTCGCGGAGACACCGAGAGCAGTTCCTAATTCGTCTTGTCCAGTTTTGTCGTGCTTATACAACGAGGATAGTTCTTCCTCGTCGGTATCTAGCATACCAGATTTTTCGATGCTTGTCAATACTTCTTACTCTTAAACCGTGAAACTATTTTCTTGATTAATTGAGGTTAGAGGGAAAGAATTAAATTAAGAACGTTTAATTCATGGGAATTTAACAGGTACTTTTCTGTAAAAACTTTATTTCTGATTTCTTGTAAACTATAACTTCTAAACACAACAAATGGAAATTCTTGATAATTATGACCTATTGGTAAAATGTTTCCCACAGGATATAATAAGCGAACATAGGTAGATAAAATATCTTTAAAACGTTGATCTTCTGGTTCTTGAGTTTCGTTTTCAAAATATTCTTTCATCACTTTACCACTAATAAACGCAAATAATGGTAAAGCATAATATTGATCATGATGTTGACTTTTCTGAACGAAATTCTGAGTTTTTGGAGGTGCATTTCTCAATCTTGCTACTAATTCTATAGCATCTCTCACTGCATAAGTCAAACTTTCGGGATAAATCTTACTTCTACTAATATTTTGCAAATTTTCCCATAATTGAGAATTAGCATATTTCTCAATATCTAATAACCGCATTTGATAATACTCTTCAATGTCTTTAGTAGGTACTATTAATAAACCTCCACTAATATAACCTAATTCCAAAGGTTTAAAATCTAGTAATTTATCAAAAGTTTTTGCAAGTTCTAAAAAGTTGTTATTAAAACTTTCCCTAATAGTTAAATAACTTGCTTCTGTATTTTTTTCTACTACAAAATCACCATCTTTCATTAATGATTCTAAACTGGTATATGCTTGTTTTAAAGATACATGACTTTTATTTCTTTGATATTCCTTTTTCAGTTGAGAAATGAGATTTTCAATTTGACTAGAAAAACTTTCTCCCGCAGCAAAAACCGACTTTCCCCCAATAGGAATTAAAATATATTCTTTTCTTCCAATCATACCATAACCTTGGATTCTCGTCATCATAGATGCTTTGAGAATTAAGAGAATATTTAATAAACTTAAAGCACTTTCTTGTACAGAAATTTGCGGTTCATCTTCATGATAAGTTGCACGTTCAGCTAAATAGAAATTTAGATATTTATCTTGATTGTCTATGATATCATTTCCCCGTCCTCGGTACATAACTTGAATAATTTCCATGAGGTTTTTTTCAATTTCAAACTTAGGAATTTCTACTAAAATGTGGGTTGCTTTAGGAAATGATAAACCACGACTTCCTGAAGCAGTCATAAATACAACTTTGACTTTTTCTTGATATTGTTTAATTTCCTGTTTTTCTTGTTCAGAAATATTCGCGTGTATTTCTAAATAATGGGTATTTTTAACAAAGTTCTCTGGTTTTAATTTTTGTTGAATTTTATCAATTATTTCCGCTAATTTGGGTTTATTTTGGATGTAAACTATAATTTGTTCTATTTCAGAATTTCGGAATAAAGTTTCAATATCTTTAATAATTTGTTCTTTGACTTTTTCCTCTAACGGAGATTTATCTTTGAGTTTGGTTTTATTGATAAATTTACGAGATTCAATAATGATTTGATAATTGATAGTTAAACTTTTTGCAGGATAGGTATTAGTATTAATGATGATAGATGGTAAATTATTAAATGTAAAAGACTCCACAGATAAAGGTTGAATATTTGACTCTGTTTTGCGAAAAAAGATTTTATTTGGTTCGGGGGTACTGTCTTCTAAATGTTGACAAATCACATTTTTATCCACAATAGAAGCATCAGCAACAATGATTTTAGTATTGAAACCATTTTCAGGATGTGTGAGTTTATAGTCTTTAACTATTTTGTGAATGCCTGCTAAAAATTCTACTCCTCCTTCATCCCCAGTAATTTCATCTATCATAATAAATAGATGTTTCATCCGACGAGAAATATTCTGCATTTTCTCAGGAAAAACCGTATTATTTTTACTGTTATATGCGTCACGAAAGATTTTTTCTAAATGTTTTAAAGTATCTCCATAGTCGGTTTTTTTCAAGGACTGAGTAGAAGCAGTTGCAATAATTTGATTATGTTTTTCACTCTTAATTAGATAATATAAACCTTCACAAACACTATTTAAAACTCCTTTAGTTTTTTGTCCAATATCTTGAAAGGTATCATCGGTAATATGTTCTAGTCTATTTTTTCGTTTTGAGGTTCTTTGAATATTTTCCATGTTGAGAAAATGAACTGTCCCTAAAGTAAAATCATTTTCGTGGATATTAGATGTATATGATACAGAATATTCACCAGAATTATCTTTAATCAAATTACTATCACTGTTAATAGCAAAAATTCTATCATCAGCTAATTTTCCTGTGTGTTTATCTTTGAATTTTTCAATAATATCTAAATTGACTTGTTTCCGAGGACTGACATAGAATAATAAAAAACCATCATCTTGATGTTGTTTGAGAAAATCTACTATTGCGGTGGTTTTTCCAATTCCTGGGTTTCCTGTGAGGAAGATGTAGGTATTTTCGGAAAGTAAATACTTTTTAATTAGTTGGTTATGTGCTTGTCTAAAGTTGCAATTTTCGGTTAAATTTAAACTAGTAATTAGTTCTGGAGGTACCTTAGCAACGGAGTTATAAAAATCTGTGATTGTTTCTGTATGTGGTGGTAAAATGTTAATTTTATCGGGAGTAATTTCTAAAAGTGATTTAACTAGTTGTCTTCCTTCCTGAAAACTATAGAAAGCGTTACGTTTAATTTTATCTAAAACTCGACGACGTGCGGAAATAAGTTCTTCTGTTCTATTTTCTTTTGTATAGATTTGATAACAAGTTTGAAAAATTTGCAGGTTTTGTGCTGTAATTGAGATAGTATTAAATGAGCGATCGCTATATCCTACAGCATTACATACTAATTTGGATATATCTGGAATTATCGTATTTTCTTGAAGAAATTGACAAAAACTATAAATATAACCAGCAGCTTGAATTAATTTCGCACTTTCTTTATCATGGTATTTAAAAGCAGTAAAATACTCTTTTAAACTGGGAGAAAAATCAAGATTTAAAGATTCTGTATCAATGCGTAAATTAGAAAATACACTTTTAAAACGAATATAATTCACATCTCTGAGTAATAATTCTCGAATAATTTGCACATAGTCAATATCTTCCATATCTTCATCTGTGTGAATAGAAAATACTGATAAGTCAAGACATAAAACCCGATATTGACGTTTATATTTTAAGAAAACTAAAGTATCAGCATTTAGAAATTCACCTTTTTCTTTATAGAAATTGATATCCTTAGCAGTAATTTCTAAATTTCCAAATTGAGACAGAACATTTTTAAACCATTGTTGATCACTAACTTGATGAGTACCAATACTATTATCACCATTAAAGCAACATTGATAATATAAAATTTCTAAATTTTTGAATTTCTGCTTTTCATCACATCCCAGAGATTTCAGATATTCCCTAAAAAAGTTTAAACCACATAAAAACCCTTTTTGGAGGAAAAATTGACACCAATTTTCTGCTATTTTTCGTGATACTTCATTAACAACTTTATTAGTAATAAGTTTTTTGATTTGAGAAAATTTCAGATGTTCTAATTCTTCACGGTATAAATTACCAAAATGATGATAAATATTATTTTGTTGAATATAGGATAAAATACCAATATTAAATCCTACTTCAAATAACCTTCCTAAATTATCTCCTATTTTTGCTGTCATGATTTTACCTTTGGTCAATAATTGTGTACATTACGCTTTTTTATTCATTTGGTTTATTTAATATTTCCTTAATGTGAGTTAAAAATGCCAGGGAGTTAAAATTTCCTCTATTACTAGTATGGGAAAATAACGCAGCTTGACTTACTGATTCATCCCCAATTAAATTTTGATAAGGATCTAATTTTAATTGAATAGTACCTGATTTTTCATAGCGAGAAAAATGAAATAAAGTTAAACATTGCAAAATTTCATTTTTTAATTGATTATTATTATCGTCATCATAGATTAATCCCTTTCTGATATCTTCATCATCTAAAATCCCATCATACATACAGCACTTCCCGGTGTTATGAGGTACAGTAACAACAATTAGTGAACCAATTTTTTAAATGTTGAGGATTCATCAAATCGAGAGCAACAGAAATAACTTTATCAACTATTTC